>LVBE01000105.1 GCA_001603105.1 Spirochaetales bacterium Spiro_03 | reverse complement strand
GGAGAGTGGGCTCCCTTCGGCAGCGGCCGGCCCAGCTACTTTGCCGGTAACGGCTCGATGCCGTCGGTCGAGCATGAAGGCAATACGGTGACCCTGGCTTTTGACCTTGGCGAGGCTGAGATCGGCTTCACCCATGCCTGGGTGCCGATCGACCGGTTTGATGAATTTGTGGACAGCGCGCGCGCTTGGTATCTGCGTAAGGGTGATGTCTATATCAAGATCGCTGCGGACAACGGGCTCTCGCTTACCGAGAGCGGACCGTTTGCCCGCCATGAACTGGTCTCCTATGGGAGGCAAAACCGCTGGCAGATTGTGGTGGGGACGAAGGA
Source organism: Spirochaetales bacterium Spiro_03 (assembly GCA_001603105.1). GTDB lineage: Bacteria > Spirochaetota > Spirochaetia > Sphaerochaetales > Sphaerochaetaceae > Sphaerochaeta. The sequence goes on along the minus strand of LVBE01000105.1, from coordinate 10,058 downwards.
GGAGGCAGGATCGTTTGCCCGCTTCCATGGCTTGGAACCTAAGGTGCATGCACCTTAAGAATACAAAGGAGGGTCGGATTAATCCGACGCAAGACTATGAAAAAAACATTGATAGTCGTGTTGAGTGTGCTACTGGTAGCAACGACGCTCTTTGGGGCGGCCGTAAGCGAAAAGAGCGGTCCCAAGGAGATCACTGAGATCAAGGTTATGGTCTACGAACGTGGCAACGAGTACCCAGGGGGTGATTCGACGGTGAACAACCGCCTAACCCGCTGGATGAACAGCAACCTCGAGAAGGAGGGCGTACGCCTGGTCTTCGTCCCTATCGTCCGTAGCGGCGCTGACAACACCGTCAACTCGATGCTCGCCGCCGGCAACGCCCCCGATGTCATCATGACGTATGACAAAGAGCGGGTTGCCACCTACGGCAGCCAAGGCGGCTTGGTCGACCTGGCTCCCTATGTCAACCGCCTCGATCGCGATTGGCTCAAGAACGCGGAAAACGCGCTGCTGCAGACCCAGTTTGAGGGCAAACAGTACGCCCTGCCCCGTGTCTTCGAGATCTACGGACGGTCACACAACCAGTACATCCGCAAAGACCTCGTCGAGGCGATGGGCATGAAGGTGCCTACCACCCGTGATGAGTTGATCAAGGTGCTCTACGCTGCCAAGAAAGCGTATCCGAACGTCACCCCATACGCCTTCGGCGGCAAGATCACCGATGGCAAATACACCAACTTCATCCTCTCCTACACCAGCAGGGCCGATGAGCGGATCAACTACCAGTATGAGCCGACCTTCACCAACATCCTCAAGCCCGGTGGCAAGGAAGGACTGCGCCAGCTCAACCGCTTCGTCCTTGACGGGATCATCCCCCGCGACTTCGCCGTCGATGTGGATGACACCAAGTACAAGCAGAGCCTGGCCAATGGCACCGCCCTCTTTATGCTCGACAGCGACGGCGATGAGGCGTTGCACGCCTACTCAACAATCGCTGGCTACCAGATGTGGCCGGTCGATACGCTTGAGGACGCCGATGGCAACCACCTGATCCCGTCTGCACAGCCGGTCTCCAACTACGCCTATGTTCCCAAGGCCTCGGAGAAGAAGATCGATGCCATCATGAAGTACCTGGCCTGGATCTCCAAGCGCGAGAACTCGCTGAACCTGCAGTACTTCATCATCGGTGAGGGCAGCACCCTCAACGACGAGGGAATTCCGGTGCTCAAGCCGAAGGCTGAGCTGAAGGCGATGGGCTTGGCCAGCGGTGGTGACTTGGATATGCTGACCAGGACCCCGTTCTTTGGCAAGAAGAACTTCCTCGAAAACCGCAAGGGTGAGTTCCCCAAGGTTCCGATGGAGTACTTTGAGGCTGAGTTCGACATTCGCTATGACAAGAGCCGCTACTACGATGCGTACACTATCGGAGCCGCCCTGCCCAGCGACCAGTATGTGCCGCTTCTGCAGACGTTGATCGTCGAGATGGTCTTCAAGGTGATGAATGCCCCTGAAGGCAAGTTCGAAGAGGTCTACGCCGAGCAGTACAAGAAGCTCTTGGACAACAGGCTACAGCAGGTCCTTGACGAGCGTGGAGCGTACTACGATACGTTCATCAAGTAAGATAGCAGGCCTAGGAGACGATAGAGATGGACCGATACACGTTTGCACCACACAATGGAATCTGGCTTAAGGGAAACCTGCACGCCCACTCTACCGTCTCCGATGGGGACCTGGCACCCGAGGTGGTGCTCAGAGGGTATCGGGAGCGTGGATATGACTTCTTCTCACTCACCGACCACAATATCTACGCCCGATACTCCTTCGATGGCCTGGTCATGATCCCAGGCTTTGAGCTGACTTGCTACCTCGGCGGTAAACGAGCGCACATCAACTTCTACCAGAAAGGGGAGACGGCGCTCTTTACCCACGGCCAGGAAGTGCTCGTCACCGACGATGAAGAGACCCGTCGATTCATCGCCGCTGCCAAAGATCACTACCTGATCATGCTCAACCACCCCGATTGGTCGCGCCTCGAGTATCGGGATGTGGAGGGCTATGATGACTTTTTCGCCCTGGAGGTGTTCAACTACGGCACCGAGTACCACGACCGCGTCGGGGAGAATGCGTACTTCTGGGATACGGGACTGCGAAGTGGCAAGCGGTGGTGGGGCCTCTCCACCGACGACAATCACAACGGCTATACCGATAGCCCCGGCTGGCCGTTTGAACACCTTGAGTGTGACAGCTTCGGCGGCTGGGTGATGGTCAAGGCCGCAGCCCGCAGCCAAGCGGCGATCATCGAGGCATTGGAGAAGGGCCACTTCTATGCAAGCTCGGGACCTGTCATCCACGACTTCTTTGTCGAGGATGGCATAGCCCACGTCAGCTGTTCAGAGGTGAGCAGGATCGTCTTCAAGGGGGAGGAGGGCAACTTTGTCCGTAGGCTCGGAGTCGGCCTTACCGAGTTCACCGCCCCGTTGAGGCGCAACAAGCAGTACGTACGGGTGGAGTGCATTGACGAGCAGGGTCGGGTCGCCTACAGCAACCCGATATTTCTGCAGGAATAGATAGTGGTATGACGACGAAGGAGATGGCTCAGATCATCGGGATCTCCCGCATTACCCTCTCAAAGTACCTCAATGGGAAGGGCGGGATTTCGCAAAAGAGCATCGAGAAGATAGAGCGCTGCCTCAAGCAATACAACTTCGTGCCCAATGCCCATGCCCGCAGTCTGGTAGGCAAGCGCGAGCGGATCATCAGCTTTGTCTCGACCTTCAGCGGGGTGACTGACGGGGTGAGCCGGATCACCAGCCACTTCGCCACACTCTTTACGAACTACATCCTCGTTGAGGCAAAGAAGTTTGACTTGAAGGTCCTGGTGACCATCACCGATAGCCAGCACGCCATCGCAGAGGTCGAGCAGCTCTTCTCCTCCTCGCTGATCAGCGGGGCGGTGATCTTCGGTCTTGAGACCGGTAGCGAGGGCTTTGAGCAGATCAACCGCCGGGGATTTCCAATCGTGTTGGTCAACCAGGAGGACCACAGCTCATCGGCGAACATCTCGCTGGTCAACATGGATGACCGGCGGTGTGCCTACGATGCCGTACACCAGCTGGTGGAGGGGGGACATCGCAGTCTGATGTACATCGGCTCCAGTCTCAAGCGCCTGCCGGCGCAGCGCAGGGCGCAAGGAGTCCTGTGCGCCCTCAACGAGGTGGAGAGTCAAGGCGTGAGGTGCGTTATGGGCAATGCCGACTTCAAGGAGGACCTTGCCTACGACTACGTAAAACACTACTACAGCCACCATGACCGCTGTCCTTCGGCCATCATCGCAGCCAACGACCTCACCGCCATCGGTGCGATCAATGCGCTGAAGGATCTGGCAATCCGCGTGCCTGAGGATGTGTCGGTCATCGGCTTTGACGACATTGCGATCTCGGCATACTTCTCCCCGCCGATTACCACGTTCCGCGCCGACTACCAGCTGATGGCCCAACAGACGATCAAGGAGTTGGTCGCCCTCATCGACGGCGACCACTCGGCCACGGTGATTGAAATTCCGATGGAGCTGGTGGCTCGCAGCTCGGTCTCTCCCCGCCAGCAAGACGCTTGATTTGCTCGGTTGGGGTGTGCATACTGGCACAAAGGAGCTTTGGTGAACACACAGCGCTTTGTCTTCGATGACGGCCACTGGCTGAGGGGGAACATCCATGCCCATACCACCATCAGCGATGGGAAGCTGAGCCCCGCTGAGGTGCTCACACTCTACAGTGAAGCGGGCTACGACTTCATCGCCTTGACCGACCATGATCGCTACCATGTCCATAGCCATAGCGACCTGATCTGCATTGGCGGAGTCGAGGTCACCGGCTACCTGGCAAAGAAGCCGATTCACCTCCAACTCCTTCCCCTCCCTGGTCTGCCCGTCTTCAGAGAGGGGCAGCAGTTCTCCCTCACCGATGAAGAGGAGACGCGCCGCTTCATCGCAACCTACCACAAACGGTGCATCATACTGCTCAACCACCCTGCGTGGTCACTGTTGGAGAGCGACGAGGTCATACGCCTTGGCCCTATCGCCGGCATCGAGATCTCCAACTACTCAACCGAGCGGCTCAATGCAGTCGATGGGTCAATCCACCTCTGGGAGTGCGCCCTGCGAGAGGGGAGGCGGTGGTTGGGCTACGGCAGCGACGACAACCACAACAAGGAATCTGACTGTTTTGGCTCATGGATCTGGGTCAAGGCCGCCGAGCCCAGTGCGCAGGCGATCGTCGAGGCGATCGAGAAGGGACACTTCTACAGCTCCGAGGGGCCTTTTATCCACCGCTTTGAGATCAGGGGCGGGCGCGTGGTGGCCGAATGCTCACCGGTGAGCCGGATCATCGTCAAAGGAGAGCGGCGAAACTTTGTTCGCCGGCTCGGCGATGGGATCACAAGCTTGGAGGCGCCACTGAATGGACAGAGTCGGTACCTCAGGCTTGAGTGCACCGACGAGCAGGGCCGAAGCGCCTATTCAAACCCGATCTGGCTCACATAGGGGTTTCTTTGGCTCTCGCGGCGGGGTATACTCACCGTATCTAGGGGCAATAGATGCAGCAGTTATTGGTTCATGGCTTGGATTCAGCGCGGATTCAAGCTATCCAGGCGCTCTTCTCCCAAGAGCTCTTTGTGCGCCCTGTCGCCAAGGAGACACTGGCAAGCGCCCTCGGCGATGATGTGGCTCTGGCCCTCGTCGGCGAGGGCGGCGGCGATGCGGCGTCAATGGCCCATCGCGCCTCCCTCTTTGATGCTATCTTCAACCAGGCACCGATCGGCATCACCATCAGCCACGGCCTGAGCCCCGGCGATACGGTCATCGATGAGATTCTGGATGTCAATCCCACCTTTGAGCGGATCGTCGGTTACCGTAAGGAGGATCTGACGAACATCGGGTGGTCGACGATCACCCACCCCGATGACCTTGAACGCGAGCGCCCGTTCTTTCGCCAGCTGATCGCCGGTGAGATCGATTCATATAGGATCGAGAAACGGTATATCCGACCCGATGGCTCGATCGTCTGGACCCAGATCGTCGTCGCCCCCATCGATGTGGGGCTGCGCGACCATTACAACCACATCTGTCTCATCCAGGATATCAGCGAGCGAAAGATGATCGAAGACTCGCTGAAGGAGAGTGAACGCAGCCGCGGAGTTCTGCTCACCCATCTGCCTGGGATGGTGTACCGCTGCAAGAACGATGAAGAGTGGACGATGATCTACGTCTCGCCTGGGTGTGTGGGCCTCACTGGCTACAGCCAGGAGGCGTTGATCGGAAATCGGGAGGTCAGCTTCAATGAGATCATCGAACCCAGCTATACCCAAGAGCTGCACCGCAGCTGGGAGGCCGCCATCAGAGAAGGGCGCTCCTTCTCCGGCGAGTACGAGATCATCACCCGTGACGGCGAGCGGAAGTGGGTATGGGAGTTGGGGCAGGGGATCGTCGGCGAGGACGGCAGGGTAGAGGAGCTGGAAGGGTTGATCCTCTCCATCAACGCCCGTAAGCGTGTTGAGGCACAGCTACGCTACCACTCCCAGCACGATCTGGCGACCGGACTCTTCAACCGCCACCACCTCGAGGAGTTGTTATCTTCAGCACTTGCACACCGACCCCGTCCCGCCATGGCCTTGGTAGCGGTCAATCTCAGCGGCCTACATGCATCGGCTATGACCTACGGTCTGTTATACTCCCAACAGGTCCTCAAGGAGGTCGCAGGCCAGCTACAGACTCTGTGCCGGCCCTCCTACACCCTCTGCGTCATCCATGAGTACCAGTTTGTCTTCCATATCCACGGCTATGCGGGCAAGGGGGAACTGAACCGCCTGTCAGAGTCGATCGCCGCGCAGCTTACCATCCCACTGGCGATGGAGGGCATCAGTTGGGGGACCGGAATCGTCGAGATCAGCCCAGGCAAAGAGCATGAGGTGCAGGACCTGCTACGCAAGCTCTTGGTCGTCAGCGAACAGGCGGCCCAGCGGTGGGGCGGCGGCCACCTCTTCTTCGATGAGCAGATGGAGCGCCAGATCCACCAAGAGGAGGTGATCACCGGCGTTCTCAGCGATTTGGCTTCAGGGGTGGAGAGCGGCAACCTCTACCTGCTCTTTCAGCCGATCATCGCCGTCGACGGAGGGCGCATCATCGGTTTTGAGGCATTGGCCCGCCTCGACATCCCCTCTTTGGGGACCATCAGCCCGCTGCAGTTCATCCCGATCGCCGAGAAGACCAAGCTGATCATCCCACTAGGAGAGTCGATCATCATTGCGGCGCTGCGCTTTTTAGACACCCTCTCAAAGCACGGGTATGACGGGATGAGAATCTCCATCAACATCTCGGCCTTGCAGCTGCTGAAGCAAGGCTTTTCGAGCAATCTGCTACGGACAGTGCGGGCGATGGGAGTCAACGCGACGGCGATTTGCCTTGAGATCACCGAATCGACCTTCGCTTCCAACTACCAGGAGATCAACAAGATCCTGAGGCCGTTGAGAAAGGCGGGCATGCAGATCGCCATCGACGACTTTGGCACTGGCTACTCATCGCTTGCCCGCGAACGCGAGCTGGAGGTCGACTGCCTGAAGATCGACAAGTTCTTTGTCGACAAGCTCTCCCAGGTAGGCAGAGATATCTCGATCACCAGCGACATCATCTCGATGGCCCACAAGCTCGGCCACATCGTCGTGGCCGAAGGGGTCGAAGAGGAGAGCCAGCTCTCCTACCTACAGGAGCATGGATGCGACCTGGTGCAGGGCTATCTCTTCTCCAGGCCGCTTGCTGAGGTTCAGGCGTTGGCCTTTCTCAGCACATACAAGCCCTAGATGTGCAAGAGACGTTGGGCGATCGTAAAGTAGAGCAATAGACTGAAGGCATCGACGATGGTGGTAATCAGCGGAGCTGCCATGATAGCCGGGTCCATGTGAGTCAGCTTGGCTGCCATCGGCAGGATGCCGCCGATCGTCTTGGCCATCAACACCGTTGCGTAGAGAGCGATGCCTACCGTCACAGCCACCATGATGCCGTGGCCGGTGAAGTAGACGCGCAAGGCGGTGAAGAAGGAGAGGACGAAGCCGACCAAGAGGGCGACGCGGATCTCCTTCCAGAGCACGACCCCCATGTCCCTGAGTGAGATCTCATTGACTGCCATACCTCGGATGATCAGGGTTGAACTTTGGCTTCCGGCATTGCCGCCGGTATCGGTGAGCATCGGAATGAAGGAGACAAGGATCGGCAGGACCATGAACGCATCCTCGAATCGGGCGAGGATGCTGCCGGTGATCATCCCGCTGACGAGAAGGACCATCAGCCAAATGATCCGGTTCTTGGCCAACTCAAAGACACCGGTCTTCAGATACGGCTTGTCGCTGGGCAGCATCGCACTCATCTTCTGGAAGTCCTCGGTGTTCTCCTCTTCGATGACGTCGATGATGTCGTCGACGGTGATGATGCCTACCAGGCGATTCTCATGGTCGACGACCGGGATCGAGAGCAGGTCGTAGCGACGGAAGAGATCGGCGACCATCTCCTGGTCGTCGGTGGTCGTCACACTGATGAAGTCTGGGTCCATCAAGGTCTCGAGCACTGTTCCATCATCGGAGAGCAAGAGGGTCCTGACCGAGATGATGCCCTCAAGCTTGCGGTTCTGGGTGGTGACGTAACAGGTGTAGATCGTCTCCTTGTCCTCTCCGACGCGACGGATATGGTCGATGGCCTCCCTGACCGTCATCTCCTTTTTCAACTGGACGAACTCGGCGGTCATGATGGAGCCGGCGCAGTACTCAGGGTAGAGGAGGAACTGATTGATCAAGCTGCGGGTCTTGGGGGAGGTGTGGCGTAAGATCCGGTTGACGAGGTTTGCCGGCAGCTCACCGAGCATGTCGACGGCATCGTCGATCATCAGGCCTTTCATCAGGTGCTGTAGCTCTTCGTCGGTAATGGCGCCGATGAGTTGCTCCTGTTGCTCATTGGCCAGGTTGGCAAAGATTTCCGCTGCCAGATCTTTATCCAGGGAGCGGAAGACGATCAAGGCGAGCTCGGCGGGCAAGCTCTCGATGAATGAGGCGATATCTACCTCTTGGAGGTGGGACAGGTCTGTCTTCAGGGCCTGCCAGTTGTGTGACAGTACGTAGTCACGTAGTTGCTCAAATTGAACTTCCATCTTCTAGTACGGAGACGAAGAAGGTGTGTGGGACTGGACAAGTATCAATGATGGGGGCGCATCACCGCCCCAATGGTTGAGTGTCTACTCAGAGGGTCATCAGATATACTTGCACTTTTGCCACATTTATCCACGACTCGCACCTCCTTGTAGTTAAAATTTTCTTGAATTGTGTTCAGGATAGCCACTTGCGCTGGAATTTTCAACCACCATCAGACAAAAAACCGAAAAAGAGAGCCTGGATTGTTCCAGGCTCCCACAGTCGACTCAGAGCATGTGCTCTGGGGAGAGGATGTCATCCAACTCCTCTTTGGAGAGGTAGCCTCCGCTTTGGACGATCTCATAGACCGAGCCGCCTGTCTCTTGCGCTTTCTTGGCGATCTCGGTGCAGAGCTCGTATCCTAGGCGAGGCACCAAGGCGGTGACCAAGCCGATGGAGCTCTCCATCAGTGAGCGGGCTCGCTCGCGGTTTGCGACGATGCCCACGATGCACTGATCGGTGAGGATCCTCAATACCCGCTTGAAGTGCAAAATCGAGTTGAAGAGCTTGAAGGCGATCATCGGCTCCATGACGTTGAGCTCTAGCTGGCCAGCCTCAGCTGCCATCGTGATCGTCACGTCATTGCCGATGACTTCGAATGCAACCTGGTTGACCACCTCGGGTATGACCGGGTTCACCTTGCCAGGCATGATCGATGAGCCGGGCTGCTTTGGTGGCAGACTGATCTCACCGATGCCGGTCCTCGGTCCACTGGAGAGCAGGCGCAGGTCGTTACAGATCTTCGATGTCTTGACGGCCAGGCGCTTGACGGTGGTGGAGACTTCGACGAAGTCACCGGCGTCCTGGGTTGCCTTGACGAGGTTTTGAGCCAAGGTCAGTGGCAGGGCGGTAAGCTCGGCGAGGTGGCGGGTGACGATCGTATCATAGCCTTTGGGGGCGGTGATACCGGTACCGATAGCCGTCGCTCCCATGTTGACGGTGTAAAGTTGGCTCTGTACCCGCCGAATTTTCTCGATCTCCTCCTCGATCATCGCACTGTAGGCAGCAAACTCCTGGCCAAGGGTCATCGGAACCGCATCCTGCAGCTGGGTGCGCCCCATCTTCAGGACATCGGCGAACTCCTGGCTCTTCTTCTTCAGTGCCTTCTGAAGGTGGTCGACCTCATCGGCAAGCTGGTCGAGCATCCAGGCGGTTGCCAGGCGCAGCGACGTAGGATAGACGTCGTTGGTCGACTGGGACATGTTGACGTGGTTGTTGGGGTGCACAACCTTATAGTCGCCCTTCTTCTTGCCCAGATGTTCCAAGGCCCGGTTGGCGATGACCTCATTGGCGTTCATGTTCGTCGAGGTCCCGGCTCCTCCCTGGACGGCATCGACGGGGAATTGGTCATCAAATTTGCCGGCGATGACCTCGTCGCTTGCCTTGGCGATGGCGTCGGCGATGTCCTTTTCCATGATCTGGCACTCGAGGTTAGCCAAGGCGCACGCTTTTTTGATGTACCCCAATGCCCTGATGAGCTCAGGATAGTGTGAAATCGCTACATTGGAGACCTGGAAGTTCTCCAATGCGCGGACCGTCTGCACTCCGTAGTACGCCGATTTCGGTACCTGTCGGTCCCCTAGTAGGTCGTGTTCGATTCTGTACTCTGCCACCGCTACAATCCTCCCTTTGTTCCTATGATAATCGACATCAAGAGGTGTTTGCACCGGCGTGACGAATGTCACACCCCCTCCCCATGTCGAGAAGTCCACACCATATCCAAGCTGTACTGTGAAGGGTCATTCAACCGATAGGCCACCCTCCATCTGAATCGTAACACGCCAAGGGGTGTTGTCAATGGGAAATGTAGGAAAATCGCTGATATGCGCAAG
>LVBE01000104.1 GCA_001603105.1 Spirochaetales bacterium Spiro_03 | reverse complement strand
CCTCCACTCCGTCTATGAGTGGGCTGCGCTGCCGGCGATGGTCGATGCCGCCAACTTGATCATCAAGATCGCTGAGGTCGGAGCACGCTGATGAGACGAGCCCTCATCCTGCTGGCCCTCTTCTCCCTTGTCCTACCGCTGCTGGCGGTGAATTTCACCTTCACCACCAGCCTAGCGGTTGACCCTGGGTATGAGGCAGATGTGCGCTCATCTGTAGAGCGCCTGCTTGCCCCACGCCTCAGCTCTGACGAGGCAGTGATGGCCCACCTCGATGAGACCTCTCTATTGACCCTATCCACGCGTTATGGGTCACTTGCAATCCAGATGACGGACGATCGATTTGATGTGAAGCGGACGCTCGAGTCGGCCCTACTCTGGGATAGCAAGGCTTTGGTGCCTGCATCCCAAAAGCCGATGCTCTCATACCCGCTTTCGTATGGGTATATCATCGAAAACGCGCCCCTGGTGCGCCAAGGGAACGCCTACTGGGTTGTCGACCAAGACGGCAAGAGGCTTGGCAGCGTCCGCACCATGCGTAGCGTTGAGGCCGATGAGCCGATTGTCGTAGCAGTGCAGACATCGGGCAGGGCGCTGTTGCCCCATCTAGAGCTTACAAAGAAGGGGCGCTTCTCCTACGGCTTGTATGCATCCCTGACACGGACAGGGGCCTACAGCGTCGAAGCGACGGTCGACATGAGCTTGGGACGCTACCCGTTTGATGGGAGGGTCGCAATCGGTTACACTGAAAACGAAGGATTTACGGTGAAGGTGGGACTGGCTTCGATGCTCTATCTGAGCCACATCGTGGGTACGAGGACCCACCTTGGGCGCAACCTCGCCGTCACCGGATGGGCGGATGTGGGAATTGGGTGGGCCGATGACCTTTACTACACCGCCGCTGCCCGAATCGGGCTTGCCTACCACCTATCGGCGTGGCAGATCACTGCCATGGTCGGCACAACCGTCAGCGCTACCCATCGTGCGCTGATGGACCGAGACCTGTTCTTCACCGTAGGAACAGCGTACACGTACACGCCATGAAACGAGTGCTTGCGCTGCTCTTGAGTCTGTTGCTACTTGCTTCCTGTTCATCGTTCGGCGATCTGGTGCGCTCGCAGGTCGATGGCCTGCCTAGCTGGGTCCATACCCCACCGGCGCGCGGCGACCAGCGTGCCTTTGTCGGCACTGGATCGGCCACTGTTGCCTACAATGCACGACTCGCTGCCTATGAGGATTTGCTTTCGCAGATCTCAGCCTACGTTGGCGAGGATATCAAACCTGCCTACTATCGGGAGCTGACCACGACCGACCACATCGCAGACTTCAATCTCACCGTCACCGGCGAGCATCAGCGCACTGAGAAGGGGAAGGTCTACGTCTATGTGCTCGCACGCCTTGATGCGACGCTTCTTGCAGCACGGCAGACGACGACCTATCGCAAGACCTTGGAGCGGGAAGAGCGGATCGCTGCCCTGATCGCCACAGCGGATAGTGCGTACCGTGCAAATGACGATACTCGGGCCATCGCCTGCTACCTTGAGGCAGCAGCGATCGCCGCCGAGGGACCGGTGGTGGAGAAGAAGCATGAGAGCGCAGCCCTCGCTGAGCGCGCCATCGGCTATATCAAGGCACTGCGGATCTCATTTAGGCGCACCGACCAAAAGCCTGCGACGGTGACCGTGCAGGTCCGTAGGCGCCGTCGGCTGCTCTCGTCTCGGGTGGTCAACGCAACGGTGCGCGCCTCATATGAGGCATTCAATAGCCTCGGTGAGAGCTACGACGACTACCTACTCTTCAATACTACCACGGTTGGCTCCTTTGCCTTCATCGCCCACAACCAGCTAATCGCCGTCAATGAGCCGGTGACCTTCTCCTTGGACTTCTCTGATCTCTTCGAACGTGTCCCGCCTCTGCCTGAGGCGCTTGCCGAACGCGTAAGGGAGGCTCTTGAACAGGTCAGCGTGCAGCTACCCTATGAGAGGAGCGCCTTGCTCGCCGTTGGCTCTCTCTATGCAGAGATCCAGCAGTACAGCCTCGCCGGCTCTCCGCTCGTCGACAAGCTCGCCCGATCGGCGTTCATCTCAACCTTTGAGCGGTTGAAAACTGACCTCAATGCGTTGAGTCTTGCGGCAACTGACCGCGATGATCAGGTCATTGAGATAGCCCGTCGACTTGACAGCGGCCAGCGAATCTTTGTCGGCAGCGTCGGCGTTGTCGTAGAAGACTGGGCCTATGACCAGGCTATAGTGGTCGCCGTCGGACGCCTAGAGCTCTATGAGATAGGCTCCGATGGAGTGCTCTTTGACAGCGGCGATGTCGAAGCGGTGGGCTTTGGGTCGACGATTGAACAGGCGCGCACCCAAGCCTTCGAACGATTTGGCACCATTGCAGCCTCGCGCTGCCTCTCCTATCTATTCACGTTCTGAAGAGGGGTAGCAGGTCAAGTGGCCGGTTGGTGATGATGCCACTCGCCCCCATCGCCAAGAGGGAGTGTGCACGCTCGGCCTCATCGACAGTCCATGGGAGAAATGGCATCGAATCTCGCCTACGGCTGTCGACCAACGACTGCTCAGGCTTGAGCAAGGTGGGGCGGGCAAGCACTCTGCCTTGCCCATTTTGCAGGAATCGGGGAACCTCAGGTGAGTGGCTGTAGATCAAGGCAGTTGGAATCGTGTTGGATGAGAGGGTCTTGAAGCGCCATACAAGCGCTGGGTTGAATGAGGAAACCAACACGTGCCGCAAGAGGCCTGAACGCTCGATCTCGGCCAATACCTGCTCTTCCAGGCCCGTTGGCCCAAGAGCCCGGCTCTTTAGCTCAAGGTCGTAGATGAGGTGGCTGCCGATTCGGGCAAAGACTTCAGCGAGAGTAGGGATACGTGCTCCGTTGCCGATTTTGATCTGCCTCAGCTCATCCCATGTCATCTCATCGATGCGACGCTCGATGCCTGCAAGGCGGGTGAGGGTGAAGTCATGGAAGACTACCAGGGTTTTGCAGGCAGTGTGCTGTACATCGAGCTCGATGCCATCGCAGCCGAGGTCAATGCACGCCTCGAAGGCATCGAGGGTGTTTTCGGTGTGGTGGACGCTATCGCCGCGATGGGCGAACAGGCGCCGCCGATCAAAGAGCGCGCCCATGGTCCTTGCCCCATCGCAGTCGCGCCACCTCGGCCTCCCAAAGCGACTGGTCGACCGTCTCCAGCACCAGCGGAATGGAGGCAAAGCGCTCATCGGAGGCGATATGGTCGAAGGTAGCCCATCCGATGGTACCGTGGCCCAAGCTTGCGTGACGATCGAGGCGGCTGCCACATTCGCTCTTTGCGTCATTGAGGTGCATGCCCCACAGCTTATCCAACCCCACCAGGGCATCGAAGCGCGCGATCGCCGTCTCAAAACCCTCGATGGTGGAGAGGTCGTAGCCGGCAGCGTGGGCGTGGCAGGTATCGAGGCAGCAGCCGATGCGGTCGGGGTAGCGCGAGTATTCGATAATCTGGGCAAGCTGCTCAAAGCTCGAGCCGAGGGTCGTGCCGGCTCCGCTGGTGTTCTCGATGACCAGGTGCGCCCACGCGCTCTCTTCGATGGCACGGTCTAGTGCGCTGGCAACACGTTTCAACGCTGCAGGTGGATCGAGGAGGCCGAGGTGGGCACCAGGGTGGAAGTTCAATAGCTTCAGAGACAACGCCTCGACGCGCTCTACCTCGTCGATGAAGGCACCGACGGCCTTCTGCCATGTCTCTTCATCTCCATGGGCGAGGTTGATGAGATAGCTGTCGTGGACCAAAATCCCATCGGCTTTGAAGCCGTGGCGTTCAAGGCTCTCTTGAAAGAGGCGGATCTGCGCCTGCTCTAGTGGCTTGGCATGCCACTGACGCTGGTTTTTGGTGAACATGCCAAAGCCATTCGCCCCAAGGCGTGCCGCCTCCTCTGCTGCGTTGTGCACGCCTTTGGCAATGCTGGTATGCGGACCGATGATATGCATGCCCCAACGCTAGCTTGGCACCCGCCCCTTGTCAAGGCACGGCGTGCGTGCTAGGTTCTCGGATACAAGGAGCCTGATCATGCATACCCACCCTTGGACAGTCGGCGACCAGATCGCCGGCTTCCAAATCACCGCAATCGAGTCGCTAGCGGAGTACCACGGCACCGGCTATACCTTCGTCCACATCGAGACCGGCATGGAGGTCTTCCAGCTCGTCAATGATGATCGGGAGCGGTTCTTCAGCTATATCTTCAAGACCTTGCCCTCCAACGACAGTGGTGTGGCGCATATCTTAGAACACTGCGTCTTGGCAGGCAGTGAGCGCTATCCGGTACGCGACCCGTTCATGAGCCTCTTGAAGGGGTCGGTCAACACCTTCATGAATGCGATGACCTATCCGGATAAGACCCTCTATCCGGCAGCCAGTCCCTTGAAGGCGGACTTTGACAACCTCTTTGCCGTCTACACCGATGCGGTCTTCGCCCCCTTGTTGCGTGAGGAGACCTTCTGGCAGGAGGGAGTGCGCCTTGTCTGCGATGGCCAAGAGTGTCGGTATGAGGGGGTGGTCTTCAATGAGATGCTCGGTGACAGCTCAGACCACGACTCGATCGTCGGGCGAGGCAGCATCCGCTCCCTCTTTCCCGACACCGCCTACAGTTTCAACAGCGGCGGGGACCCGGAAGAGATCATCAAGCTGGACTATCAGCAGTTTGTCTCCTTCCATAGCCAATTCTACCACCCATCCAACGCCAAGCTCTTCCTCTATGGCGACCTTGAGGTGGGGGAGAAGCTCGCCTTCCTCGATGAGCACTACCTCATGCACAAAGGCTCGCTGAATGTCCAGTCGACGGTCGGCGTGAGCGAGAGGTGGGATCGTGAACGGGCGGTGACATACACAGGCCCAACCGAGAATGGAGGGGGACGGAGCAACAACTCGGTGGTCTGGGTGTGGGCCACCGAAGCGGTGACCGACTCACTGAGTGTGATCACCCTCTCGACGCTCGTCGACATCTTGCTCGGCAACCCGGCCGCCCCGCTGTATAAGGCGATCCTTGAAAGCGGGATCGGTGACGATATCTCCCCTGAGAGCGGCATGAGCGCCGACTACTACCAGATGCCGATGACCATTGGCTTCAAGGGAATCGACGTAGAGCGCGCCCAGGAGGCAGGCGCTTTCATCATCGATACCCTCAAGAGAATCGTCAAGGACGGCCTTGATGAAAAACTGGTCGCCTCCTCGGTCAAGCGGGCGCGCTTCAGGTTATTGGAGATCCCTGGAGGAGCACCCAATGGGCTGCGGATCCTCGGCCGCTCGATGCGGGGGTGGATCTTTGGCAAGGGACCGACGGCGACCATCGGGGCTTCTGAAGCGCTTGTGCAGCTGGAGGCGGCGCTGAAGGCCAATCCCCGCCACTATGAGGATTGGATCCAGACCCACCTGGTGGAGAACCCCCATCGCTGCCTGGTCACCGTCAAAGGTGATGAGGAGCACCATAGCCGCCAGTTGGAGGCGATCGCCCGGCATACCCAGCGGGTCGTCGATGATTTGGGCAAGAAGGGCGTGCGCGAGGTCATGGCCCAGAACGAGCGCTTTGAGCTCTTTGAGGCCTCTGCTGACAGCGAAGAGGCCCTCGCTACCATTCCCCGCCTGACGATCGAGGATTTACCGGTTGAGGTCAAGGAGAATGAACACACCCTCCATTGGTGTGGAGCTCGCCCGCTCTATGTGCGTAGCGGGGTGTGCAACACTATCAGCTATGTGAATGTGGCCATATCAGTGGAGGATCTGAGCGCCGATGAGCTACGGCTCTTGCCGCTCTACATCCGCCTCGTGCAGATGAGCGGGATTGGAACGCGCTCCTATGTTGAGGTTGCCACCGATCTGAAGGATAGCTGTGGCGACTTCTCGATCTTCCTTGAGATGGGCAGCACCTTGGAGGGAAAAGAGGCACAGTACATCATGTGCCGCACCAAGCTCCTGCTCGATGATGCGCCGCGCGCCCTCACCCTGATCGCCCAGATTTTGCGAGAGAGCAACGTCGACGATCTTGGTTCCATCAAGCAGGTGTTGACTACCGTGCGCGGTGAGTTCCGCGACTCAGTCTCCTACAGTGCACATGGCTTTGCGTCCCTGGCAGCGGCGAGCAAGCTCAGCAGCCTGCAAAAGGAGGGAGAAGAGCTCAGCGGCTTGAGCCAATGGCTCTTCCTTGAGTCATTGGGAGAGCAGGACCTTGGGCAACTGGCCCAGAAGATGGTGCAGCTACAAAAAAAGTTGGACAGTCGACAACGGCTAGTGTTGCACCTCTATGCGGACGAAGAGAATCACGAGCCGATGCGAGTGCTGCTAGAAGAGCTGGTCGCCTCCTTCAGTGCTGCCGATTCCACCACAGCTGGCCGACGTGAACGGGGATTCGAAGATGGTGAGCAGATCCACGCTCTTACACTGTACCGCCTCCCATCGACTGTCAGCTACCAAGCCTATGCCCTGAGGACCGCGACTCGAGGCAGTGAGGAGCAGGCAGCGCAGGCCCTGCTTGCCCAGATGATGAGCGGCAACGAGCTGTGGGAGCGGATCAGAGGTAGGGGAGGAGCCTATGGCGTCAGTGCAACCGTCGATGTCATGGAGGAACTCTTCCTCTTCTCTACGTACCGCGACCCACGAATCGTCGCCTCCTTTGAGGATTTTGAGGCGGTTCTCGCCTCCTATAGTGAGGGCAAGATTGACCAGGCTGCTCTCACCAGTGCCCTGATCGCGATGGTCGGAGGGGAACTACGCCCCCTGTCGCCGAACCAGCACTCGCTGCTTGCCTTCCGTCGCCTGCTTTATGCCATCAGCGATGAGTATCGCAGAAGTCGGCGCGAACAGCTTCTGGCGATCACGGCTGAAGCGATTGCGCACGCAGCCTTGGCGCTGTTGAATGGCTCAAGGCTCGTAGAGAGCCGGGTCGTGATCGCAGGGTCACAGCTATTGCTCGCAGAGCAGGCAAAGGATCCGGCCTTGGGACAGGAGGCGATTGTTCTGCCGCTGTAAGGGTTCAGTACACTGGTTTCAAGCCTGCTTGGTAGAGCAGGCCACTGGTCCGAAAGAGGGAGTAAGAGGTGTATGAGAGGGAGATGGAGAGCTCATTGGCCATCTCGATCATCGCCGGACTTGGCTTTTTGTTGCGCGTCAACAGGATGTTTTTGATGTCACTCATCTCAGCTGTCCTGATAGCCTGGACGTTGGAGAGGCCGGTGATCAGGATGATGTCGTCCTCAAGGATCGTGAGGACATCACTCATCAAGTCACTGGCAAAGCCGCGTTTGATGTCATCCTCCAAGTGCTCTTGCCCACAGACGAGCTTCGCATTGACCGTGCTGAGAATATCTTTGAGCTTCATGTGCGCAGTATACCATGGAATGGAACATCCTTCCCAGTGGGTATAGCCAATTTTGCCTTTCAAAAACAAAGGTGAGAAGCTATACTGGCCCCATAGGAGGGCACCGTGAAGTACATCGGAGCATTGGACCAGGGAACTACCAGTAGCAGATTCATAATCTTTGACCAAGAAGGCGCCATTGTCAGCAGTCATCAGAGCGAGCATCGACAGATCTACCCCAAGCCGGGTTGGGTCGAGCACGACCCCATCGAGATCTGGCAGATGTGCGAGCTCTGTATCCGCGAAGCCTTGAAGAAGGCCTCGTTGACTGGCAGCGACATCCAGGGTATCGGCATCACCAACCAACGTGAGACGATCATCGCCTTCGACCGCAAAAGCGGGGCAGTGCGCCACAATGCAATCGTCTGGCAGGACCTCCGAGGCAGTGACCTGATCAACGACCTTGCCAAGAGAGGCGACGCTCTGGCGGTGCAACAGAAGAGTGGCCTGATCTTCAGTCCGTACTTTTCAGCGAGCAAGATCGCCTGGTTGCTGGACAACGTTCCGGGATTGCGCCAGGAGGCCGAACGCGGGGATGTGGTCTTCGGCACCATCGACACCTGGCTGGCCTACAACCTCAGCGGCAAACAGGCGGTCATCACCGATGTATCCAATGCATCGCGCTACCTCTTGATGGATATCAATACCCTCAGCTGGGACCAGCAGCTGCTCGACCTCTTCAACATCCCGATCCAGGCACTGCCAAAGATCGTACCGTCGACGGGAACCGTCTATGCCCACACCACCGTCGACGGGCCGTTTGGTGCGTCGGTTCCGGTGGCAGGGATCCTCGGAGATCAGCAGGCTGCGCTCTTTGGCCAGGCGTGCTTCTTCGCCGGCATGGCCAAGTCCACCTATGGGACCGGCTGCTTCCTATTGGTCAATACCGGTGAGGAGGCGAAGCTCAGCAAGGAGGGGCTGCTTACGACGGTAGCTTACCAAGTAGCGGGCTGCAAGCCCGTCTACGCTCTCGAGGGATCGGTTGCCGTAGCCGGGTCGCTGGTGCAGTGGGCCCGTGACAACCTCAAGCTGGTGGAGAGTGCGCAAGAGCTGGACAGGCTGGCCGAGAGTGTGCCAGACTGCGGGGGCGTTTACATCGTGCCGGCTTTCAGCGGACTGTTCGCCCCCTATTGGCGTAGCGATGCCCGTGGCGTCATCGCCGGTCTGACGGGGTTTGCCAATCGGGCGCACATCTGTCGGGCAATCCTGGAGTCAACCGCCTTCCAGGCATGGGATATCTTCTCAGGCATCGAGCGTGATGGGAACATCGCCCTCAGTGAGCTGAAGGTCGATGGAGGGATGACCAACAGCGCTCCGCTGATGGCCTTCCAGGCGGACTTGTTGGGTGTTCCGGTCATCCGGCCCCTGGTGGTGGAGACCACTGCCTTGGGGGCGGCGTACGCCGCTGGCCTGTCGACAGGGGTCTGGGAGGACCTTAAGACCCTCGCCGCACAGTGGAAGGAGGAGCGCCGCTGGCAGCCTGCGATGGCCGACGATGAGCGGATGGCAAAGATTGGCTTTTGGAAGAAAGCGGTGAGCCGTACCCTTGACTGGGTACAGACCGACACATAGGAGTGGTGATGGGCCCAGATAGGATAGAGTCGCTCTTCTGGTTTGTTCGACCCGCCGTGCAGGTGGGGGTTTTGACGTGGGTATTTTACCGCTTCTACGTAGCCATCGCCCAGACCAAGGCCCAGCAAATCATCAAGGTGCTGGTGATCTTCTTCTCTGCCTACGCCCTCTCCTACATCTTCAAGCTTGAAGTCCTGCTGTGGTTCTTCAAGCGGATTTCCGTGCCGATGACGATCTTTGTATGCATCGTCTACCAGCCTGAGCTGCGTCGCTCCTTCACCCAGGCGTGGAGCATGCGTAGCCGGCTCTTCAGGATCGGGACGCAGACGACCAGCAGCGACCAGATCGACTCGATCCTCAACGCCTGCACGGTCTTGGTCAACAAGCGTCGCGGTGCTCTGATCGTCTTTCCCCGTCGCTTGGGGATCAAGACGATCATCGATAGTGGTACCCGACTCAATGCCGACCTTTCCACCAGCCTGATCCTCACCGTCTTTGACCACGACACCCCGCTGCACGATGGGGCGATGATCATCCAGGGAGGCAAGATCCTGGCTGCAGGGTGTTACCTGCCACTGAGTGAGCAGACCGATATCAAGCGTAACTTCGGCACCCGCCACCGGGCGGCATTGGGGTTGGCGGAGGAGAGCGATGCGGTGGTGCTCATCGTCAGTGAGGAGACCGGGGCCATCAGCCTGACGTACAACGCCAACCTCTTCTACGACCTCGATGTGCCGACTATCAAGCGTATGCTTCTTGCGCTCTTCAGCTACCATGACATCACCGGTGAAGATCTCCTTGACGAGGAGGGCAGCGATGAGAACGAATAAATATGTGCAGAACCTGCTCTTCAATTGGCCAGCTAAGGTTCTGAGCCTGGTCTTCGCCTTGCTCGTATACGCGTTCATCCAGTACTCCACCCTCGATACTCGGGTGGTGACCGTTCCGCTCTCTGTCTCGCTGCCCGCCGCCTTGGCAGCCGAGAGCTTGGTGCCACAGAAGGTTGAGATCCAGATCAAGGGCAATGAGGATATCATCTACCTCGTCGATCCCGCTGCCATCGCAGCGTCCATCGACTTCTCCGATGTCCGCCAGCCGGGCATCGCAACGCGTCCGGTGGTCCTCATCTACGACGAGCATGTCTTCGATAGTGCACAGATCACCCTCACGGCACAACCAAACCAGTTCAGGATTCTCTTTGGTATAGGGGATGGGCAGTGATGGGTCTAAGCGTAGGGGTCGATGTGGTGAATATCGCCCGTATCCGAGCACTGTCTGAGGGCGTGAAGCGCAAGATCTTCCACCCCGAAGAGCTTTCGTATGCAGCCACCCTGACCGAAGATGTGGCCAGTGAGTACCTTGCAGGCCGTTTTGCAGCCAAGGAGGCGCTCGGCAAGGCCTTGGGATGTGGCCTTGCGCGCCTTGTGCCCAGCACCCTGTTGGTAGGACGCGGCTTAGATGGCAGGCCACTCTTTGTCCTTACCGGGCAAGCCGAGGCCTTGGTCGGCCGATCGAAGCTTGCCCTGTCGATCTCCCATGACGAGCCAGTTGCGGTGGCCGTAGTGGTGGTCAGCGGAGGATTCGATGGCCCGCAGTGATTGGAACAGACCAGAGCTTGAGCCGCTGGATCCCGCGTTGCGACGAATCTGCATGACCGTCTCCTACCACGGTGGATACTACAGCGGCTGGCAGCGCCAGCACAACGCCATCGCGGTGGCGCAACTGATCGAGGAGGCTGTGGCAACGCTGCTCGGTGAGCAGGTACAGGTATTTGGCAGTGGGCGCACTGACAGCGGGGTGCATGCCTTGGCCCAGGTGTGCCACATGGATATCGCCAATAGACGCATCGGCGCTGACAAGATTGCAACCGCGCTGAACCGGCTGCTGCCACCCCAGATCCGGATCCTTGAGAGCCGAGAGGTAGATGGCACCTTCCATGCCCGGTTCACGACGATGGCACGGACATACCGTTACTACTACAAGCGCCATCGGGATATCAACGCCTTTGATGGCGCACTGGTGGCCACTGTCAGGGAGTTCCCCTCCAAAACATTGCTCGACGGGTATGCACAGCACGTGAAGGGGACCCATGATTTTACGACCTTCACCGCTGCCACAGACCTTTGTGAGAGTAAATTTCGCGACATCTATGAGTCCTATTGGCTCATTGAGAGCGATCGGTGGGGCAGTGAACTTTTGAGCTATACCATCACCGGCAATGCTTTTCTCTACAAGATGATCCGTTCGCTGGTCGGAACGATGATGGAGTTTGCTCATCGAGATGCCCCTGTCGAGGAGTTTGCTGACGCCTTGGGCGCCAAGGACCGCAAGCGAGCCGGCCGTACGGCCAGCGCCTCGGGCCTCTACCTCTATCGCATCAGCTACGATGAGGATGAGTATGCGTGGTTTGAGGAAGAGAGCCATGGCTGATGATACACGAAGGCGCGAACAACTGAGACAGAGTGTGACCACCTACCTCGACCTCATCGAAGAGGCGAAAGCCCTGATCGGTGGCACCGTCTATACCCAACAGACATGGGATCTGTCGACGATCCTCGATGTCCTAGATCCGCCATCGATTGACTTCAACTCCATCGATGGGGTGAGTTTGCGGGTCCTCGAGTCAATGGTCAGTGGCTGCACCTCCTGCCGCCTCAGCGAAGGGCGGACCATGACGGTCTTCGGCGAGGGATCAGTCCCTGCACGCCTGATGGTCATCGGTGAGGGACCTGGGGCGGAGGAGGACAAGAGCGGCCGTCCCTTCGTAGGAAAGGCCGGGGAGTACCTCGACACCTGGCTCAAGGCGATCCACCTCGAGCGGACAGCAGGGGTGTACCTGGCCAATATCGTCAAGTGTCGCCCGCCGCAAAACCGTGACCCGCAGGTCGATGAGCGAGAGGCATGCCTGCCCTACCTCAGGCGCCAGATCCAGCTGGTCAACCCGCGCATGATCTTGTTGGTCGGCCGTACGGCAGCGCAGACACTCTTGAAGACCGACGAAGGATTGGCATCGTTGAGGGGACGATACCACCGCTGGGAGGGAATTCCCACGGTGGTGACCTACCATCCAGCGGCTGTGTTGCGCAACACCGAGACGCTCAGGCGACCGGTCTGGGAGGACCTGAAGAGAGTGGCTGCCTTCCTGGGCATCGAGCTGGGCAGGTGAAGACGATGGCCTCCTACGCCCAGCTGCTCTTCGACCTTCCTCTTACAGGCCCTTTTACCTACGCCATCCCAGATCAACTGAAAGAGGCGGTGACCGTGGGAAAGCGCGTGCGTGTACCATTCGGTTCACGCATGATGACAGGCTTTGTCATCGCCTTGGCCGATGAAGTGGAAGGCAATTACACGATCAAGGAGATCGACCGGGTCATAGACAAGGAGGCAGTTTATGGCGAAAGCACCATCGCCCTTGCCCAGTGGATGGCCTCCTTCTACCTCTGCAGCCACGGCCAAGCCCTGTCGTTGATGATCCCCACCGGGCGACGGGAG
>LVBE01000103.1 GCA_001603105.1 Spirochaetales bacterium Spiro_03 | reverse complement strand
CCGATATAGAGCACACCGGCGTCTTTCGCATCCAGTCCAGTGACGGGCATTTCATTGGTTGGGGGTGGCATGACAGCAAGAGCCACATCCCCCTTCGCCTACTGAGCTGGAACGAGGGCGATGTGATCGATGACGCCTTCATCAGGCGCGCCATCGCAGCATCGGCGATGCGCCGCTCACACTTCTTTGGTAGCGCGCAGACACAGACCACCGCCTTTCGGCTCATCTGCTCAGAGGCAGACTTTCTGCCGGGCTTGATCGTCGACGCCTTCGGAACACTGCTCAGCGTCACCGTCAATGCACGGTTTGCCTGGCACCACCGAGACCTCATCGTCCAGAGCCTTGCTTCGATCCTCAACCCCTCTATGATCCTCTTTTCCGTCGATGCCGACTTTGCCGGAATCGAACAGCTGAAGGAGGCAACTCTCTACTGGAAAGACGGGTCGTGGTTCACTCCGTCCAAGCGCCTCGACCCAATCCGGTTCAAGGAGAGCTCGCTCTTCTACGAGGTGATCGCCGGCACTGGGCAGAAGAGCAATTTCTACTGTGATCGACGAGAGATCCGCACCGCTGTAGGGCGTTATGCCAAAGACAAGACCGTGCTCGATCTCGGCTCGTATACCGGCTCTTTCACCCTCCATGCGCTGCGTGGGGGGGCGGCGCTCGTCGATTTGGTCGACACCAGCTCATCGGCCCTGCAACAAGCGAAAGCGCACATCGCCATCAACGA
Organism: Spirochaetales bacterium Spiro_03; assembly: GCA_001603105.1. GTDB lineage: Bacteria > Spirochaetota > Spirochaetia > Sphaerochaetales > Sphaerochaetaceae > Sphaerochaeta. The sequence continues at coordinate 3,016 of LVBE01000103.1, read as the reverse complement.
AGAGGAGCAGACCATTCCCGCCGGCAGCAGCAGCATCGCCAACATCCACAATGCTGACATGCTTGAGTTTCTCAAGGCGTGTAAAGTGGACCACTATGACCTGATCATCCTCGACCCGCCCACCTTGGCAGTGACAAAAGCTCAGACTGATGGGGCGCTTGGATCATACCAAGAACTCAATTGCCTGGCTATGGAGAAGATCCGCCACAATGGCATCATCGCCACCATCACCACTAGCCCCCATATACAAGCTGAGATGGTGCGCCGCATGCTCACCCATTGTGCGAGCGTCGCCCATGTCGAAATCCAGGTCCTCCACCAGTTCTACCAACAGGAGGACCATCCGGTCCGTCTCTCATTTGCAGAATCATCGTACCTTTGTGGCTTCCTCATCCGAGTTCTACGCTTCTAGTGCGCCACACGCGGTGCGCGACTGACGCACAGAGGACAGCGGCGATAATTAGCAAAGCCTCGATGAATATGGCCGACACACCGCTTTTGCTGAGCAGTACCGCCACAGCATCGACTGCGGCATGCAACAAGATGGCAAGGGCGAAGAGCGAGCGCTTTGAACGCTGCTTCACAGCTACCCAGACCAGGGTCGAGAAGCTCATGTGAAGGACCACTGCAATGCACCGCTCTACCAAACCTAACAGGTAGAGCGCAGGCGGTGATGTAGACAGGGATGTCAGCACCGCCTCGATACCGACTCGTTGGGCTGTCCCCATCGAGGCGAGCAAGGACTCCGTCCTCCCCATCTTCGCCATCACGGCGTAGAAGAGGTTGACAGCCATGGCAACGGTGAAGACGAGAACCACCTCCATGCCCCCATGCCCTGAAGCGAACATCAGCGCATCATGGTCGTTGTCCATCTGTTTTTTCATCAGGGTCGAAAACACAACAAACCGTCCGCTCTCCTCAAAGAGGCCCGCCATCGCACCCCCATAGAGGGCATAGAGCCAGCTGCTGCGCTCAATCACCGTCCCAAGAGCAGAACGAAGCACCACAAGGTGCACGACCTGCTCCAAGAGTAGGGCAAAGAGGACGAAGGTAGCCACTCCATAGAAAAACGAGCGGGTCATGCACCCAAATCGTTTCTTGAAGAGTACGAACAAGAGAGGCGGAATCGATATCGAAACAAGTACATTGAAGACCAGGACCAGCACCATGGCATTGGCTATAGGATACATTACACTACGCTCCTTGTAGCAAGATTTCAGGGAGAGCTTGTGTAGAGTATAGCCGATTGAGCACGCAAACGGACAATCGTTATAAGAAGGTAAGAATCAGGTGTTTCACAATGTCCGCAAATTCTTTTACACTCTGAGCCATTGCATCATAGCTAAGAAATTGTGAATCAACAGGGAAGTAAATCCAATCAGGGTCACTTGGGCATGAATATCCTTTCAAATACGTGGAGTCCTTCCTTACTTTGGTGTATGCCTCCTGGTCCCCGCTAGGGACCTTGTTTGCATGCCAGCTATCAACCAAAGACCTTTCAACGCAGCAGAAGATATTGGTATTCTCAAAGCATACCCGCGGATCATAGCCAAACCAAAAAACGTATTCGTTCTTCTGGTCTAATACAAACAGTCCCAATGCATAATCATCCCAATCGCTTAAAGCACTTTTTGCATACGTACCGTCAAGCGTGTCATCAGAGATCAACAAGCGGTCTACATCACCGATGAAACTCTTCCATTTGTACAGAAATTCCAACACTTCAGTAACCTTTTGTGGGCTGAACATCGTCACGAGATCTCCTTTTTCAAATGCTGTGACAGTCGTCAAAGACAGACGTTTTCTGAGATAATCCAAGAGCTGATGTACGACAGGGTTGTCTGCTTCAATGCCGGACAGTTCAATGCTCCTGATGAAATCGGGCCACCGAACTATATGCATACAAGTCCCGGGCAAAGATTGAAGGGTGTGCTCATATGCGTAGAGGCGAGGAAGCAGGTAGATCATTGCCTTATGAGTCTTCGTACTCTCATTGACTCTTTTGGGATAGTTCGTCAGTTGATTATCTTCAAAACCTCTTGCCCCTTCAATCTTGTTCTCAATGATGAACAAACACTGCTCATTCTCAATCGACAAATCAGGAATTCCCACCCCTTCCATCAACCGCTGACTGGAAATATCCGTAAATGCGATACGCTCAATAACCTCATACGGTATATCCTGCGGTAACAATGCTCGCAAAATAATCGTGCGCACGTAGGGCACTTCCATCATGGAATGCAAGAGGGCCGTAACGGTATTTTCGTTATTTTGGGTTGCCCGTACAATGAATTGTCCTATGCTCATAGCCTATGATATACACTCAATAACCAGAAGTCGAGAAAGAACTACCATGAAGCAAAATGAGTGGTTACTTAGCTTGCCAATGGACTATCATCATCTCCACTTTCAATCAAAGAGATGAGGAACTGAAGCTGCTCAACCAGTGCTCTGACTTGGGTACTCAAAAGATCGACCCCCTGCCCATCGAGGCTACGGAGGGCGTAGCTGTACGATTGCAGCGTCGCCACCGGTTTGTCGAAGGTAAGGAGGGCAGGCATCGTGCCTTCCTCATTGTACTTGCACCGTCTGAAGACGGCGTTTCCACTCTTATCCAGTGAGGCTGAAGAGCCGAAGAGGCGGCAGATGAGGGGGCGTACCTCATAGACGGAGCAGTGGTAGATACTGTCCTTGTTATAGAGCGGGCACGGCCCCTCATCGACACCTTCGGCATAGAGGCGCTCGATCAGGGGGCGTTTGGACTCTTCGAGCAGAAGATAGGCCGCGACGAGGCTCGCCTCGAGGGCGGTGATATCAGGGTTGAAGTGTTCACAGCAGGTGCCGCAGCCTGGGCCACAAGCGATCGAATACTCGTCCCTGAAGCGGGATGTCTGCTCTTCGATCTCTGCATAGAGGGTGGCTAGCTGGTTCATGGATTGGTGGTGATGGGTCTCTTCAAAGGCCTTGATGATCTGTGAGATGGTCTCACTCATGGTTGTTTGTCTCCCGGACTGAG
>LVBE01000008.1 GCA_001603105.1 Spirochaetales bacterium Spiro_03 | reverse complement strand
GCCTATAAATAATTTTGATTGCTCCGGTAGTGTATGAAGGGGGACTCCCATGCTGGACTTGAAGATCAAAACATTCCTATCGTTGGTTGAGACCGAGTCATTTACCAAGACCGCAGACCTATTGTGCATCACCCAACCTGCCGTAAGCCATCAAATCAGATTGTTGGAAAAGGAGTATGGGATCAAGATCTTCTTACGTTCAGGACGGAACCTGAAGCTGACGGCGGAGGGGGAGATCCTCTTCAAGTATGCCCAACGGGCAGTAGCCATTGAGGAGAGCGCCCTCTATGCCCTGGAGGACTCCCGGCACAATATCCGACGGCTGAATATCGGCATGACTGCGACAGCTGAGGAGAACCTGCTGCCGCAGGTCATCGCCGAGTATTGCAACATCCACGGCAAGACCAAGGTGAGGATTGAGACCGGGACCCTAGAGAGTCTGAGAACCTACCTACAGACCTATGAGATCGACCTCGCCATCGTCGGCGGGCACATCGCCGATGACGAATTCACCACCGTCAAGATCGACACCGACTATCTGAACCTGGTCGTCTCACCGAGGAACCCACTCTCAAAGAGAGCGATGGTGAGCCTTGAGGAGTTGAAAGCAGAGCGCTTGATCCTACGACCCAATATCACGGCTACCAGGCGCCAGTTCGAACTCTTTCTTAGCCAAAACGGTGAGACCATCTCCAACTACAATGTCGTCATCGAGATCAACAATGTGCCGATCATCAAGGATCTGGTCCATGACAACCAAGGGGTGACCATCATGAGCCACAACGCCTGCCTCATCGATCAACTCAGTGGCAAGCTCGTCGCCGTCCCCCTCGAAGGCGCATCCACCATGGTGCGTGAGCTCAATATCGTCTACCGTAACAACTATCGCCACCCGGAGGTGGCGAGTGAGATCAGGCGAATCTACCACCTGGTCAAAGAAAAGAGCTTCTCACAGAATCAGCTAGCGGCTCGCCTGTAACGGCCGCTAGCCTCCTCAGCCCTACCCTTACTCATCTTCCCGTGGCATGAACGGATCATGGTCCGCATTTCTCTGGCGTCTAGGTCCACGGCTGGTGCGATCGTAGCCATAGGGCTTCGGTGCAGCCTGTCGGTCGCGTGCCGGCCGATCACCTCCACGCTCCTCACGGCCACGGGATGAGGGGCGTTCATCACGGTCGCGGTATGAAGGGCGGCGATCATCACGGTCACGGAATGAGGGACGCTCATCACGGTCGCGGTATGAAGGACGGCGATCATCGCGGTCACGGAATGAGGGACGCTCATCACGGTCGCGGTATGAAGGACGGCGATCGTCACGATCACGGAATGAGGGNNGAGGGACGCTCATCGCGGTCGCGGTAGGGCGGACGGCGATCGTCACGATCACGGTATGAGGGACGCTCGTCACGATCACGGAATGAAGGACGCTCATCGCGGTCGCGGTATGACGGACGGCGGTCATCACGGTCACGGAACGAGGGGCGTTCGTCGCGGTCGCGATATGACGGGCGGCGATCATCACGGTCACGGAATGAGGGACGTTCATCGCGGTCTCGGTATGACGGGCGGCGATCGTCACGGTCACGGAACGAGGGACGCTCATCACGGTCGCGGTATGAAGGACGGCGATCGTCACGACGCCCTGATGCCGGACGGCGATCGTCACGATCGCGGCGAGGGCGGCGCTCGTCCCGCTCCTTGAACGCAGGGCGACTATCCTCTCGCCTTGGACGCTCACGGCGCTCAGGCAACTGCTCCGTCGCGGCTTCGATCGACTCATCTTCCCAATTGAGGATCAGAAGGTCATCATCGATATCCGACTCCTCTTGTGCAACCTCTTCGGCGCTCTCATCCATTTTTACAGCAACCTCTTCAAAGTCCTGCTGTACTTCGCGCTCTTGGACATCTTCTGCGATGTCATCGCGCTTCAATTCTTCGTTTGTATCCATAGTATAATAGTCTCTCTTCCGGTCTGTGCCGGTCTTCTGTCGTACGGGGTATCGGTTCTTGCCATCCCGTTTCGTCAATATCCAGGTCCGCACCGCTGAGCGCCTTGCGCTGAAGCCAGGGGCCAGGACCTCTTTGGTTATCTCAACTGCGTCATAGCCGACCAATGCGGCTCTCTCCATCCTGAATGTTTGCAAATTTGTTGAAAATAGCAGATTTCCGTCCTTTGCGAGCAGACCATGGATCTGATCAATCAGTTCCAAATAGTCCCGTTGCACATCAAAGTCATGCTCCATTTTCCTGCTATTAGAAAAACTTGGGGGGTCAAGGATAATCAGGTCATACACCTTCCCCTCTCGCACTGCTTCTGCCAAAAAAACCCGCACATCAGCGACGATACACGGATATGGCCCGCCACTGAACCCATTTCTTTCCAGGTTCTCTTCTGCCCATCGGCTGTAGGTTGCCGATAGGTCCACCGACTCTACCACAGTCGCTCCTCCCCGTCCTGCATAGACTGAGAAGGAACCAGTATACGAGAAGAGGTTCAATACCCTCATCCCTTGGCTCATCTGTTCGACCAAAAGCCGGGTAGGCATGTGGTCGAGAAAGAGGCCGGTATCGATCCGCTTGGTCAGATCAACACGGAAGACAAGTCCGTTCTCCTTCACATCGGTGAGCAGCGACGCTTCATCGAGCACCTCATGCTGCTGTCGTCCGACTCTTTTTTCCCTTCGGTGGAATAGTACATTCTTGGCCTCTATATAGAGCATCCGTCCTACGACGTCGCATATGGCCGCTATCTCTTCTTCGTGTAATCCCTCCTCACTATACTCTGTGACCCGCGCATACGGCCCATACAGGTCGATCGTCACCGGAATATCTTCCAGGTTCCGGTCGTAGACACGCATGCAATTGGTGTCGCTTTGGAGCATCAAGCGACGCATCTCCAAGCCATTTTTTTTCAGTATTTTTCCGAAATCTTTCAGCACGTACTCTGCTATCATCAGTCTGCTCTTTCTGCAACGTAGTGTATATGCTAAGATGGAAAAAAGCTAGTAAGCAGAGGTCGTACGAATGGATGATGATGCACAAGCCTTCATAGAGGAACTAGAAGCGCGACGTGGCGCTCCGATCGGCTGGAGGACGTACGCAACCTGGTATGGCAACAACCAGACGGTCTTCCGCGAGTTCGGTGTCTTTTTATACTGGTGCAACGGACGGTTCCACTTTGAGGATTTTGAGCGCTCCCCATCGCTGTTCGGCATCTCAATCAAGAGTAAAAAGCCTAAGAAGCCCTTTGTTCGCTACGAAGGGTCTTTCTCGCCAAGTGATGTTGTGCTTACCCGGGCGGTGACCAAGAGCATTGCACGCCAAGTCATCGATGGGCGACGCATCGGAGAGCGGATCGGCGAAGTCACGATCCTCGACCGGCTCTTTCGGCAGATGGTCGAAATGGTCGTACTTTCCAACGGCACGATTCACTTCTTTGAGTTGATGGCCCGCAAAGAGTTCATCACCCAACTGCACACAAATCGGGAGGAATGAGATGAGTGCATTCAAAGCCTATGATATCAGGGGAATCTACAACAAAGACTTTGACAAGGAGACGGTCTACAAGATCGGCTACTTTTTACCCAAATTATTGGAGAGCTCGGTCGTCTTGGTGGGCCGTGATGTGCGGGCCACCAGCGACGAAATCTTCGAGTCGCTTGCCCGGGGCATCAACGACAGTGGCGCCGATGTCTGGGACATTGGCCTGGCTACGACCCCAATGGTCTACTTCTGCACCGTACACTTCAAGGTGAACGCGTCGGTGCAGATCACGGCAAGCCATAATCCGGCGATCTACAATGGACTGAAGGTCAGCCGTACCGGTGCTCTGCCGGTAGGATCGGATACCGGGCTCAAGGAGCTTGAACGGATGGTCAACGAAGAGCCGATCGTTGTTGCTGTCCAGCGAGGGACCATCTTTACCAAGGATGGCAAAAGTCCGTACCTTGCCTTCCTCAAGACCTTCGACCTGGATATCGAAGGATTGAACCTTTCGATCGATTGCTCCCATGGCATGGCAAACCTACTGGTCAAGGAGCTCTTCGGTGAAGAACATCACTACCTCTATGACCACTTCGATGGCTCCTTCCCTGCCCATGAACCCAATCCCCTTGAGGTGGAGAACTGTGCTGACCTAGAGCGGGCCGTCATTGCCAACAAGAGTGACATCGGCGTCATCTTCGACGGCGATGCCGACCGCGTCATGTTCCTCGATGAGCATGGGCGCTTTTTGCAACCCGACTATGTGACAGCCGTGCTGGGGTACTACTATCTGAGCCGCGAAAAGGGGCGAGTCCTTGTCGATATCAGGACCAGCCGGTCCACCACCGAATATCTTGCGCGCCATGGTGCTGAGGTCCACACATGGAAAGTGGGCCATGCGTTCGCCAAGAACAAGATCCGTGAGCTTGGAGCTATCTTTGGCGGCGAGCTTGCCGGTCACTACTACTTCCGTGACTTCTTCAACTGTGACAGTGGCTTCTATGCTGCCCTCATCGTCCTTACTGTCACCGCCGCCCTGAAGCGGTCGGGGATGACCATCGGCCAGTTCATCGATTCCGTTGTCACGTGGGCCAACAGCGGGGAGATCAACTTCAAGCTTGACAGCAAAGATGAAGCGGTAGCTGAGCTCTATCGGCGCTACGTCACCGAAGGTGAGCCGACTGTGGTGATGGACTTCGATGGATACCGCATCGAGTACCCCACCTGGTGGTTCAATGTGCGAAAATCCAATACTGAACCATACCTGCGCCTCGTTGTCGAGGCACAGTCACCGTTGCTTCTGAGCGAGAAAGTTGCTGAGCTTTCGGCGGTAATACAGAGTTTCACGTAGGAGAGAGAAGATGAAGGTACTACTCTTTGGAGGGGCCGGGTATATCGGCACCCATGTCGCCCTTGAATTTTTGCAGCGAGAAGATCAGGTGGGCATCTTCGATAACTTTTCCAGTGGGCTACGCACCAATGTAGACAGCAGGGTGACGCTCTATGAAGGGGATATCCGCAACAAGGGACAGGTCGTGGAGGCGCTGAAGGATGGATGGGACACCATCGTCCACCTGGCAGCCTTCAAAGCTGCAGGCGAATCGATGATCTCACCGATCAAATACTCAGAGAACAACATCACCGGGTCCTTGAACCTCATCACCGCTGCCATCGAGTGCGGGGTGAAAAACTTCATCCTCTCATCATCGGCAGCGGTCTACGGTGAGCCACAGTACCTGCCTGTCGATGAACAACATCCTACCAAACCTACCAACTACTACGGTTACACCAAGCTGGCCATCGAGGAGAACCTTGCGTGGTATAGCGAGCTGAAGAAGCTCAACTACGTATCGCTGCGATACTTCAATGCAGCAGGATACGACCCTGAGATGAGGATGCTGGGTCTTGAACGAAACCCAGCCAACCTCATTCCGGTCGTCATGGAAGTCGCAGCAGGCATCAGACCCAACATGCTCGTCTTCGGAACTGACTATGACACCCACGACGGGACCGGAGTCAGAGATTATGTACACGTCACAGACCTAGCCCGTGGTCATGTCCTCGCTGCAGACCACCTTGAAAGTGGGGCAGGGAATTTGGTAGTGAACCTTGGCAGCGAAGAGGGACTCTCTGTGAACCAGATCATCGAGAGCGCGCGAGCCATTACGGGGCGACAGATCAGCGTGGAGTACGTAGGGCGACGGGCCGGCGATCCTGCCAAGCTCGTAGCCTCCAGCAAGCGCGCTCACAAGGTCCTTGGCTGGAAGGCTGAGTACTCATCCGTCGATTCGATCATTGAAACGACCTGGCGCGTCTACGAGGCTCAGGGCACCAATCTCATCAACTGATCGGTCCGATTATCAAGACAAAAAAGAGAGACAGTCCGCAAGGATTGTCTCTCTTCTTTGGTAGCTCGAGCAGAGGGATTTGAACCCCCGACAGGGTGGTTAACAGCCACCTGCTCTACCGACTGAGCTATGCTCGAATAACCGTCTGAACGATTGGTACAGTACCCGATAGCGCCACTTGTGTCAAGCAGGGAAAAATAATTCTCCGCCTTTTTTGAAAGACGGCCACCCGAAGGTGGCCGTCTGGTCAGAGTACTTTCTCGTTACTTGACGGGGTAGTTCTTCTTCAAGAACTCGATGAAGACATCGCTGAGCAGCGAACCCTCGGTGAGGACTCGGCCGAACATCGTGTATCCATCGCCGCCAGCGGCCATGAAGTCGTTCGTCGCAACCTTGTAGGTGGCGTTCTTGTCGATCAGCTTGCCGTTGAGTAGGACACGCATGATCCTCTTGCCAGGCTCTGCGAAGCGGTTGTAGACAACCTGCAGGTCAGTCTGGGAGAATCCACCGTTCTCACCGGGGAGCATTCGGTAGCCATGCTCGAGGGCAGCATAGACGTCAGCGCCAGTGATTTCGGCGACGGTGATGATGTTGGTGAACGGCAGGACGTTGATGACGTCTCCGATCGTTACGTTGCCAGCATTCATCGAGGCACGGATGCCACCGCCGTTGGTGATCGTGAAGTCAGCACCACTCTCCTCAGTCATAGCACGGGTGATCAGGCGAGAGAGGTTGGTCGGCTTGGTGCGCACATTTGCACGCTCGCCGTCAAGCTTCTCCGGCACATAGGCGATGACCTGACCAAGGCGTTCAGCGAGCTGAGCGTTCATGAAGCCGACATATTCGTCAACCTCAGGATCGTTGGGAACATCGACGATACCCCACTCCTTGGCAAGCTTGGAGTCCTTGGCGTTCAGTACATCAGCTGCCGGAATCAACATCGGATACGTTGCGGTAACCTTGTTGTTCTTGACATGGATCTGTACGAGGCCGAGGTTCTTCAGATACTCACCGGTAGAGACGATCAGCGTATCGCCAACCTTCTTGCCTTCCTTGAGCGTCGTGTGGCTGTGTCCATCAACGAAGAGGTCAATGCCCTTGATGCGGCTTGCGATTTGGTCGCTGGTCAGCCCACTCTCACCATCCGGATCGAGGCCGATGTGGCCGAGGACGATGACGTAGTCAACATACTGGCGAGCGATGTCAATCGCCTCCTGTCCAATCTCGAAGATTTCGTCGTTGGCGAAGTAGACGCCCTTGACGTTGTTCGGATGGGTCTTGGTGGAGGTATCGGGGGTGGTAAGACCAACTACCGCAACCTTGAAGCCGTTGAAGTCATAGACCTGGTAGGGCTGGAAGAGCAGATAGCCGTCTTTGTCGGTGACGTTCGCACTGAGCACCTTGATGTTGGTGTACTGCTCTGCGAACTCGGCAGCTTCGATCAGGCGGTCAGCACCGTAGTTGAAGTCGTGGTTACCAGGGGCTACCGCGTCATAGCCGAGCATGTCAAGCAACACGCCGACAGTCTCTCCCTCGAACATGTTGGCCAGGTTGGTGCCGTGGGTCACGTCACCAGCATCCAGGACCAGGATGTTGTCGGTGATTGCACGACCGGCCTTCAGCATGGTGGCCAGCTTGGAATAACCCATGCCGCCATCAGCGGGGACGATCCGTGCGTGGACGTCGTTGGTGTGAACAACAAAGAGGTCAAACTCGTTGTATGCAGCATCGCTCTTGATGATTTCGGTGACACCAAGGGGATACTCAGCCGGAACACGCACAGCGGGAGCTGCGGGAGCCGGTGCAACAGGGGCCGGAGCGGGAGCGGGGGCGGGTGCCGGAGCCGGAGCCGGAGCGGGGGCTGGAGCAACAGGAGCCGGTGCCGGGGCAGGAGCTGCTGCTACTTCAAACGGACCGATCAGGCTGGTGATCGAAGGGTCTGCCGGAACCGTGACCTTGAGGGTGTAGCCCATCGCATTGGCAAGGCCCTCGTACTCAGCGGCTATGGCGCTTTTGGAAGGGTCCAGCACATCGGAAGCGGGAAGCCTCATGGCAAATTCACCGGCGAGCTTTCCATTGACTACCGAAAGCTGTACAGCACCAACGCTCTTGAGCTTCTCATCAGCGCGGACGATCAGAGCCCCATTGACCTGCTTGGCCATTGCGTTGCCGTTGCCATCGACGATCAGGTCGATGCCATTGACGTTCGCTGCAACCATCTCACTGGTGATGGGACCACTTGAACCGAGGTCACTGAGGATTACCAGGTAATCGACATAGTCCTTGGCAAGATCGACTGCGTACTGTGCGTTGTCAAAGATCAGGTCACTGTCAAAGGAGACACCCTGAATCTGCTTGGGAGCAGTAAGACCGGCAACGCCAACCTTGAAGCCGTTGAAGTCATAGACTGCATAGGGCTGGGTGACGAAGTAGCCTTCGGCATCGAGAGCATTCACACTGAGGGCCGCGGCATGCTTGGTTCCGGTGATGCCGGTTGCAAGTTGGATCGCCTGGGGAGTATAGGCATCGTAGCCTAGCAGGTCGATCACAGCTGCTGCCGTCATAGCGGATTCAGCGGGAACCTCTCCGACACTACCGCTGTTGAGCAGCAGCCAGTTATCGGTGATTGCCATTCCAGCCTTCAGGGCAGTGGAGAACTTCGCAAGGCCAAGGCCGCCAGCGTCGCCATAGATGTCGCCGTTGAGGTCATTGGTATGCACGATGAACAGGTCAAAAGTCTTCGCCCCGTCAGCGTTCTTCACGATTTGCTTGCCACCGTAGGGCAGATCCTCTCCAACCAGTTCCATGATTTCAGGAATCACCGGAGCAGCCACAGGTGCCGGTGCGGGTGCCGGTGCAGGTGTCGGAGCCGGAGCTGGAGCGGGAACTGGGGCCGGAGCCGGTGTCGGCTCAGCTACGGGCGGCGCTACCGGAGCGACAGGCTCAGGAGCAGGTTGTACAACAGGGGCCGGCGGAATCGGCTCTACCTTTGCAGTGCTCTTACAGCCTACAAGGGAGAATGCCAATAGCGCTACCAGCATTGCTGTCATAATAGTTCTTGAAAGACGTTTCACGTGTTTCCTCCTCATGACGTTCTCATGTGTCGTTGTTTACGTACTCACAAACACTATAACACAGACTGTAGAAATCGGATACTGTAAAAATACGCTAAAAACCGACGTTTACAAGCGTGTGTCAAGCAAAAAAGAAGCCTGCGAACATAACATGTCACAGGCACCTTCGTTTTTTTGTGTGCGAACCCCTTACATCAGATCCTTGGGCTTGCGGGCGGTATTGCCAGATTTCTCGCAATATGCTGTGTGCCGAAGCTTGCCATTCTCGAAGACCGAGCGCATCTTGATGACTCCGCCCCAGCGGCTCATCATCGCTTTCGCACCTTCGCGTCGGGCGTTCTTTGATACGTTACCTGCCATATCGGTATTCCTCCATAAAAGCTCTCAATGTAAACCTAACTATACTCAGTACTGCAATTGTAGTCAAACCCTCTGTACAAAAAAGGGCATGTGTTGCCTCACAGCTCTGCTGTCAGTACACTGACACCATGAAGCAGCCTTCCTGGTACCTACGCCAACTCTTTCTGATTCCGGTCTACCTCTACAAGGGTCTGCTCTCCCCATTTTTTGGTTCCTCCTGCCACTACAACCCCTCCTGCTCCACCTATATGGTCGAGGCAGTCACCACCTTCGGTATCTTGCGTGGCCTCATCATGGGGATGGCCAGGATTCTTCGCTGTAGCCGCTGGTACATGGGCGGTGACGACCCGGTGCCGCATACCTGGTCGTGGCAGGCGATCAAGGATGGATACACCACCTTCAAGAAGCACTGATCAGCTGCTCAGCTCCTTGACGAAGGGAATGAGGACACTGAGCGCATTCTCATTGTATCCCCCCTCGGGGATGATCAGGTCGGCATAGACCTTCGTCGGCTCGATGAAGTTGAAGTGGCCGGGCCTCACGACCTCCAGGTACTGGTTGCAGACACTCTCTACGGTCCTTCCACGTTCGGCGATATCCCGCTTGAGACGGCGAATGAAGCGGATGTCATCGGGGGTATCGACGTAGAGTTTCAGATCGAGCAACTGGCGGATCTTTGCCGAATAGAGGATCATCAACCCCTCTATGATGACCAATGGTCGTGGCTGGACGAGGACCGTCTCTTCGCGGCGCCGGTGGTGGACAAAGTCATACAGGGGCATCTCGATGCTCTGATACGCCTTCAGATCACCAAGGTGCTCTTCCAAGAGTTCCATGTCAAAGGCATCAGGGTGATCGAAATTGAAGGCTGTGATGTTCTCGTTGCTGATATAGGAGGCACTCTTATAGTAGTTGTCCTGGGGAATGAAGACAAAATCGGAGCATACCTCGCTGATCTTCCGTACGATCGTGGACTTCCCTGATCCCGATCCACCGGTAATGCCGATGATCTTCACCTCTTTCATTACTCCCCCCTAGTTGAAAATTGGAATATGGTCGTGTGCTTGTATGGTCGATCCTTTGAGAAGATCGTCGAGGCGAAGGTGTCTTCATTGGGGCTATTGGGAAAGTACTGCGTCTCAAGGCAGAACCCCCCATGCTTGGGGTACGCTGCCCCGCCTTTGCCAATGGTCGTCCCATCGAGGAAGTTACCGCTGTAGAACTGCACTGCCGGCAGCGTTGACAAAACCTCCATCGTCCGCCCGCTACGTCTCTCATATACCGAGGCGACATGCTTGAGCCCCTCCTCTTCGTCGCTGAGGACAAAGCAATGGTCATAGCCACCGACGGCGGCGATGTCCGAGCCGATGGCCTTCGCCGTAGTAAAGTCAAAGGGAGTACCCAAGACGCTGAGAACGTCGCCGGTGGGGATGAGCTCATCATTGACAGGCAGGTAACGGTTGCAAGCAAGCTCAAGTTCATGGTGCAGGATTGAGCCACTTGCCGCTCCACCGAGGTTGAAGTAGCTGTGGTTGGTCAAGTTGATCGGCGTCGGCCCGTCACACGTCGCCTCATAGTCGATGATCAACTGCCCATCGCCGTTGAGCAGGTAGGTGACGGTACAGTTCACTGCATGAGGAAAGCCACCCTGCCCCGATGGGCTGTATAGGCTCATGACCACCCCGGGGTTCTCGTCGACCATGAACGGCTCGGCACACCAGTTCTGCCACCCCCAGTTGGAGGGGCCGCTGTGCAGCGTGTTCTTGCCATCGTTGGCCACAAGGGTGTACTGCTCTCCATCCACAGAGAAGGAGGCGCCTTCGATGCGGTTGGCGTAGCGTCCGACGATCTGACCGAAGTACGTCGTTGAGGTGAGGTTGTCCAAGGGCTTGTCAAAGCCCAGGACGATATCACGCAGCTCTCCGTTTCGATCCGGGGTCTTGATCGTCTTCACGATCGCTCCAAGACTGAGCAACTGGACTATGATCCCATTGCTCTGCAAAGTCAGCTGAAGAATGTCATCGCCTTGTGGTGTTTTTCCCACCCGTTGTGTGTCAATCATCGTCTCTCCTTTGTCAGAGTATACATGAGCGGCCACGGGTCAGCAAGAAAAGCCTATTTGGACGCTTCGTCGCTCTTGAGGACCGCAAGGAAGGCGCTCTGGGGGATCTCGACGTTTCCGACCATCTTCATCCGCTTCTTGCCCTCTTTTTGCTTTTCCAGTAGCTTGCGCTTGCGGCTGATATCACCACCATAGCATTTGGCCGTCACATCCTTGCGGAACGCACTGATCGTCTCACGGCTGACAATCGTCCCTCCGATGGCTGCCTGGATCGCAATCTTGTACTGCTGACGGGGGATTTCACCACGCAGACGCTCACACACCTGCCGCCCTCGGCTCTGGCTGTTGCCACGAAAGACCAGTTGGCTCAGCGCGTCGACCGGCTCTCCGTTGACCAGGATATCAAGGCGCACCAAGTCGGTTCTCCGATATCCGATGACCTGGTAGTCAAAGGAGGCGTAGCCACGGCTGATGGACTTCAGCCGGTCATAGAACTCAAAGAGCACCTCGCTCAGCGGCATCTCATAGACCAATTCGACGCGCTTCTCATCGAGGTAGTTCATCGTCGTCTGCACCCCGCGCTTCTCGATGCAGAGATTGATGATCGGTCCGACATAGGCAGTGGGGGTGATGATGTTGGCCTGGATGTACGGCTCTTCTGAGAAATCCACGCGCATCGGGTCGGGGTATACAAGCGGATTGTCAATCTCGACGACCTTGCCCCCCTTGAGGTGGACGTTGTATTTGACCGATGGGCTGGTAAAGATGATCGAAAGGCCGAATTCGCGTTCGATGCGCTCCTGCACCACCTCAAGGTGGAGCATGCCCAAGAATCCGCAGCGAAAACCAAAGCCCAGCGCAGCTGAGCTATCCTTCTCATAGACCAGCGAGGCATCGTTGAGCTTAAGCCGCTCCATGGCGTTGACCAGCTCCTCGTAGTCGTTGGTATCGATGGGGTAGATCGAGCTGAAGACCACCGGCTTGACGTCCTTGAAGCCCGGTAGCGGACCTTTCGCCCCCTTGCTGACGGTGGTGATCGTATCACCGACGCGCACGTCGCTGATCGTCTTCACACCGGTGATGACATAGCCGACATCGCCGGCGCCCAGCTCCTTGGTCTTGATCAGGTCGAGCTGGAAGATGCCGACCTCCTCTACCTTGTATATTCCGCCAGTGTGCATGAAGCGAATCTCACTGCCTGGCCTCATGACGCCATCAAAGACACGGCAGTGGACGATGACGCCACGATACGGGTCGTAGTGGGAGTCGAAGATCAGAGCTCTGAGCGGATCGCTGTCTCGGCCGGTCGGCGGCTCGATCTGGGCGACAATCGCCTCAAAGAGGGCATCGACGCCAAATCCGGTCTTGGCGCTGACCTGGACGGCGAGGTCGCTATCAAGGCCAAGGTCATGGTCGATTTGATGGAGGCACGCCTCGATGTCGGCGGATGCAAGGTCGACCTTGTTGATCACCGGGATGATCGACAGGTCGTGCTCCATGGCCATATAGAGGTTGGCAAGTGTCTGTGCCTCAACTCCCTGGGCAGCATCGATGAGCAAGAGGGCTCCTTCACAGCTGCTGATCGCCCGGCTGACTTCATAGGAGAAGTCGACGTGACCGGGCGTGTCGACCAGGTTCAGCTCATAGGTCTTGCCGTCCTTGGCAGTGTAAGGGATGGTAACCGCCTGGCTCTTGATCGTGATCCCGCGCTCACGTTCAATATCCATCCCATCGAGAATCTGGGCCTGGTCGCCGCCTCGGGAGGTTGCGATCTGTGCCTTCTCAATAAACCGGTCGGCAAGGGTGGACTTGCCGTGATCAATATGCGCAATGATGCAGAAGTTGCGCGTCAAAGTACTGTCAACACTCATATGACTCCCTAGTTGGTTGGTTGTTCGCCCTGCTCTGCTTCGATCGGATCAAGGTTCAGGAGGATACGCACATCGCGGTCATCGAGCGTCTCACGCTCGACCAGATGATCGGTCAACAGATCAAGCTGGTGACGATTCTCACTGAGGATCGCCCGAGTGTCAGCCATCGCTGAGTCGAGGATCTTATGGATCTCCGCATCGATGCGCCGTGCCGTCTCTTCGCTGTAGTGCTTATGCTGGGTAATCTCCCGGCCCAAAAAGAGCGGCTCATCCTCATCGCCGAGGTTGATGAAGCCCAAGTCACTCATCCCCCACTCGGTAACCATCCGCCGGGCAAGGTTCGTTGCCTGCTTGATGTCGTTGCTGGTCCCGGTCGTCGTCTCTCCGTAGACGAGTTCCTCGGCTACGTAACCTCCCATCGTCACCTTGATCCAGTCATGGAGAGTCGACCGGGTCTTGGTATACGCGTCTCGCTCAGGAAGGCTCACCGTCAAGCCCAACGCTCGCCCATGGGGGATGATGGTAACCTTGTGCAAAGGGTCAAGGTTCTTGAGGTGGTAGTGTAGCAGCGCATGCCCTGCCTCATGGTAGGCCGTTGCGCGCTTCTCCGCTTCGGTCATCGCCCGGCTCTTGCGCGCAACTCCCAACAGGATCTTGTCGCGTGCCTCTTCCATCTCGGTCATCCCGACCGAGAGTTTGTTCTTGCGAGCGGCGAAGAGCGCTGCTTCGTTGACGAGGTTGGCTAGATCAGCCCCACTGGTTCCTGCCGACCCTCGGGCAAGGCGCTTGAGGTCGACATCATCCTCGAGCTTGACCTTGCGGGTATGGATCTTCAAGATTGCCTCCCGCTCGGCGATGTCCGGCAGGTCCACGACGACCTGGCGGTCGAAACGTCCTGGGCGTAGCAGTGCCGGGTCCAGGATGTCAGGGCGGTTTGTCGCCGCCATGACAATGACACCGGCTGTGGTGGAGAAGCCATCCATCTCAACGAGGATCTGGTTCAGTGTCTGCTCGCGCTCGTCGTTGCCGCCGCCGAGCCCTCCGCCACGGGTCCGGCCCACGGCATCAAGCTCGTCGATGAAGAGGATGCATGGGGCGTTCTTGCGAGCTTGCTCAAAGAGGTCGCGAACCCGTGCAGCTCCCATGCCGACGAACATCTCAACAAAATCCGAGCCACTGGTGTGGAAGAACGACACCCCGCTCTCACCGGCAACAGCCTTTGCCAAGAGGGTCTTTCCCGTACCAGGAGGCCCTACGAGCATCACCCCGCGGGGAATCTTCGCCCCGACCTTGGTGAAGTGGTCCGGTCGCTTGAGGAACTCAACGACCTCCTCAAGCTCATATTTTGCTTCCACTTGACCGGCGACATCGGCAAAGGTGATCTTGGTGTCGCTCTCCATATACTCTTTGGCACGGCTCTTGCCTAAGGTTGACATCATTCGGCCGTTGAGGCCACTGCTCTGGCGGTAGAGCATGATGGTAAACCCTATGAAGATGATCCAAGGCAAGAGCTGTAGTACCACCTGCAGGATCGAGATCTCCGCAACCGTTCCGGTCACCGAGATTCCCTTGCCCTTCAGGGTGGGTAGGAGGCTCTCATCAAAGTACGGGATTCGCGTCTGGGCAGCGATCCCATTCTTCAATACAAAGCGGACCTGTGACTGCTCCTTGATCTCAACCTGGGCGACCTGGTTGGCCTCGACGTAACTGATGAAGGTCGTATAGGGGACCGACTGCTCACCGCGACCAGCGGCAGAATCGAAGAACATATAGGCAAAGAGGAGCGCCAAGGTGACAAATACCACCAATGCAATCCGGTTTTTCGGCCCCTTGAACGATGGCTTGCCCCCATCCCTAGGCGGACCCTGCCAGAAATTGCGAGGATCCTCTTGTGGGGACTTCTTGTCGCCCTCTTGGCTCTCATTTCTAAATTTCACTGTAATTAACCCTTCTGTTACTACTATATATATTTGTAAACGGGTGAGCAAGGGGAGCCTTGAAGCGTTCGGCGATTCGGTCTCGCCCTCCAAAGGCTGCACCAAAGACCGCTACCACCCCACTGCGATCGACCAAAATCGGAACCTGGGCACGCAAATGGGGGGCAATTCCC
>LVBE01000007.1 GCA_001603105.1 Spirochaetales bacterium Spiro_03 | reverse complement strand
CGGAGATGTGTATAAGAGACAGTATGTATTCCCCGCTCACGCGGGGGTGTTTCCAATTGGGAAGCAGGATATCAGAATGGTACTCTAGTATTCCCCGCTCACGCGGGGGTGTTTCCGAGAGCCACGTCATCTCTCCTGCCGTCAAGGGGTCTTCCCCGCTCACGCGGGGGTGTTTCTCACCGCCGCCCACGGGCAACGCCTCTTTGCCGGTCTTCCCCGCTCACGCGGGGGTGTTTCTAACCGTGTCATCTCGATGATGCATAAGGGTTAGTCTTCCCCGCTCACGCGGGGGTGTTTTTCTTGGAATACTTCAAGTAATGTAAGCCAATAGGTGATTACCTTGATGCCGTCTGTACCTATGGCCTTGCAGTCAAGACCGAGGCCGAGTGGAAGGTATTGATGCCCGACAAGATTGACTTGGCTAGGCTCAATGAGTGGCGTGAGCGACGCATCAACGCAAGACCTGATCCGTATCGGAAGGAGCCGTGCCATTAGGTGGGAGCGACCCACTGACATCTATTTCGTCAGTCATCTCTATCTTCGTTCCGTAGTGATCGACCAAAATCGACTTGTATGCAGGTAGCGAAGCCATCGATATTGACGGTTGTGCCTTCTTGATCTTGATGAGCCCGTTGGCTGAGGTATAGGATGCACCACCCTTGCCCTTGCTCTGATGAACCCACGTATGGAAGGTGATGCGCGGGATACCGACCATCTTGTAGTAGGTGTTATGCTTCCTTGATCGCTTGCAATAAATATAAGGGCTTTTTGAACCTGAACTTCTTTCTCAGCGCTTGTATACGTCCTCATATGTCTTGCCACTCCCTGGTTTAATATGGGGCTCGAGCATAGAGAAGCAGCACAGTCAAAAGAAGGGTGATGTATAGAGCGCTTTGATAGTCCTGAGCTCAAACAACGTTGTAGTGGGGAATCAGGTCGACTATCTGCCGCTTTACATGGTGGTGCTCTTTTAATGTTCTTCAGATCCGCAGGGTAGGGGCGGGGTGGGTATGCGCCCATCGACCATTGAAGGCGACAGGGTATCGTCTTTGATACAGGCTACGTTAAAGGCCATATGGATTCGATACGCTGCGACCACTTGATCGGCCGTCCTGAGAGAGAGGGGACGTTACGTCCACTTTTGTTGGAAAAAAGGGTAAGAGATGGGGCTGCCTTGCTGGCAGCCCCATTGGCACGATTATTTGATGACGCCCTGCTTTTTCAGGTCATTGATGTTCAGGGACTTGGCGTATGGCACGTCAAGTTTTCCCTCATTGACCATCTTGATGACCTGATCGCGGTAGGGGGAGGAGAGGTCGACGCCAACGATTCTCCAGTTGTTGTCGACCTTCGGGGCGATGGTGCCCGACTCGGTGATGTGCTCGACAAGCATGTCACGGATTGAGTTGGGGCTCTCCCACTCCTTGGTGGCGGCAACGAGCTTCTGTGCCTTCAGAGCTGATGAGTAGCGGTAGTTGTTTACCGCCAGGGTGAGGCGCTGTGTATCGCTTAGCGGCTTGCCCTTGAAGCGTACGTTCTTGATGCGCTTGCCCACTGGCTGAGAGAGATCGATCTCATAGTCGACGCCGGCGAACATGTCGTAGAGGTAGCCTGGTTTGTCGGGATCGAAACTAATGGAGATGTCGCCGGGTACCCACTGGTTGTAGCACGCAGCCGACCACTCCATGTACGCCTTCAGCTCAGCTCCGGTGACCTCGACGCGGTAGAGGGTGTTGTCGAACTTGTAGATGCCAAAGATCGTTCCGTAGTTGATATCCCCCTCCTTGATATCGCTGGTATCGGCAAAGAGGGCTGCAGCGGAGACATCGGCGCCACTGTTCTTCAGCTGTACCTCGTTGATCAGGTCCATGACTGCAGTGTCGCGCAATTTTCCTTCGGGGATGCCACGGATCTCATTCGGAGGCTGGAAGGTTGCCAGTGCTGTACCAAAGACACCGCCGCTGCGTGTCCCATCATCACCGACCGGTCCGCCGAGGATGTAGTCGCGCGTCTCTTCATGCGCCTCGATGATGAAGGCGTGCTCCCTGATCAGGGGACTGGGTGCATAGTCGGCCATGTCGACAATCTTGATCGTACGGTCGGTGATCTGTTTGTTCGTATCGAGGGTCAGGTCGATGCGGATCACCTCGCGGCCGAGGTTTCGGGCCCCACCGATGACCGTGGTCCCACGGATCTCCTTGACGGTGTTGTGGTCGTGGCCGACGATCAGGACATCGACCTCCGGGCAGAGCTCCAGAATCTTATTGGCACCATCGCTGCCACCCTCTTCATCGTACTCGGGGTAGATGCCGACGTGGGTCACCACCATGATGATGTCGACCTTGTCAGCGATGATGTCGATGGCGCGCCGTGCAGCGGGAGCGACCGCGCTGAAGACGAAGGGATCGGTCTTCTCCCCGTCCCAGCGTGGGGCATTGGGGTTGGTCAGCCCGATGATGCCCACCTTTACCCCGCCTCTCTCAACGATCGTATACGGCAGGGCCGCCATCGTCCCGTCAACGCGCGCCATATTGGCTGCGAGGACCGGGAAGTTCGCCAACATCTGGATGCGCTTGATGAGGCCTTCACCGAAGTTGAACTCATGGTTTCCGAGTGTCATTGCATCGTAGCCCAATAAGTTCATCGCCCGCATCACCGGATGTTCGCCCTCTCGTTTGTTGTAGAGGTCATCGGTCATGATGTTGCCTTGGATGACGTCTCCGTTGTCGACCAGGATGACGTACTGCTCTTCATCGCGGACCTGTTCGACGAACGTGGCAATCCTTGCCATGCCGGTGTTGGCCGTCTCCTTGTCATCCTCGTAGCTGAAGCCCCAGACATTGCCGTGGATGTCGGTCGTTGCCAGGATTGTCAGTTTCTCCGCTTGCCGTTGCTCGCTCAATGGCTGGCCGGTCAAAATCCCGGCGAAGAGCGAGAGGATCACTACCATCAAGACTGTGATCCGCATAAACCGTTTTCTCATATCAACTCCTCCTTTTGTTGGCTGTTGTAGCCAGTACCTATGCTTGTGGCACCTCTGTGCCGCAGATAGCGCATGTGTGTCGGTGGAGCAGAACTGTGTTGAAAAGACTGCCGATACAGAGGCACAATGGTGCCTACTGTCATGATATCACAGCCTTGTTGGCTGTCTAGTGACGTCCCTCTGTCAGAATCGGTCGGCTATCCTGACGAGGGTTTTTCGATCGGTGACGTGGATGGTGCGCTGTCCCTCCAAGGCGATGATCGACCGCTGCTGCCAGGCAGAGAGGTGGCGTGACAGCGTCTCCTGGCTCATGCCCAACAGCGAAGCCAGGTCTCCTTTGGAGAGGGGGAGGCTGAAGGAGGAGAGATCCTCGGTTTTCTCCAGCAGGTAGCGGGCGAGGCGCTCCTCTGCTGAGAGCAGTGTGTTCTCCTCAAGGCGTCGCTCGGTCTCCTCAAGCCTGGTACTGAGCTCCTCCATCACCTTGAAGGCGATCGAGGGGATGCGCTTCATCAACTCTCTCAATGGTTGCATTTGGATGACGCACATCGTCACCGCCTCCATGGCGACGGCATAGTCGCTGTGCTGGCGCCCTCCGAAGAGGGCGAGCTCGCCGAAGAACTCGCCGGGGCCCACGGTGCGCAGCACCTGCTCTTTCCCATCACCGGTAAGACGGAAGATCTTTACCGTGCCGGTATGCAGGACGTACATCTCCTGCTTGTACTCATCTGCACGGTAGATGTAGGTCCCTCGCTCAGTGGGGCGCTCGACGGTGATGGCGGCGATCTCAGCCATCTCCTCAGCGGTGAGGTGGCTGAAGATCGGGACGACAGAGATGCAGTGGAATGAATGGTTGGTATGGCAACAGTGGCTCATGGAGGCAGTGTACCGACTCTCTTTGGTTCAGGCAATCGATAGGGTGCCAACGCTTCCATTCTTATTCACGTGGCTTGACAAAGGAGAAGGATTGGTGATAATACAACTAAAGTTAGGCACGGCTAACAATGACTATGGTGAGGGCTTGATGATGGTACAGGTAAGCTTGACGAATCTTCAGAAAGGTGAGCGGGGCAAAGTCAGTGCAATTGACGCAGGCAAGCATGCCACCAAGCGTCTCTACGAGATTGGCTTCAACACCAGTGCCCACGTCACCGTCATCAAGAACGACGCAGGGCCGGTCGTCGTCTCCATCAACGGCAACAAGGTTGCCTTGGGACGAGGGCTTGCGCACAAGGTCATGCTGGCCAAAGAGTGATGGCATTGCAATACTATAAGCCCAGAGGGCGTAGGATATAGATCGGTGAAAACAAAACGCATTGCATTGGTGGGAAACCCTAATAGTGGCAAGACGACCCTCTTCAACGCCATTACCGGGTCGAACCAACATGTGGGCAATTGGCCCGGTGTGACGGTAGAGAAGAAGGAGGGGAGCTTTACCTACAAAGGGGCCTCCTACGATGTCGTCGACTTGCCCGGGATCTACAGCCTCGGCGCCTTCAGCGAGGATGAGATCGTCTCGATGGAGTACATCCTCAGCGACGATGCCGATGTGATCATCAACGTCATCGATGCGAGTAACATCGAGCGTAACCTCTATTTGACCACCCAACTGCTGGAGATGGGCAAGAACGTGGTCATCGCCCTCAATATGGTCGACGAGGCAGAGAGACGGCAGATCACCTTCGACCTCGACGCAATGGCCAAGGGCCTGCTCTGTCCAGTGGTACCCACTGTCGCCAGCCGCAGCAACGGCACCGAATTGATCATCAAGGAAGCGATCGGGGCGATGGGCAAGCGCACCCGTAGGGAAAACCCACTTACTTACAGTGAGAACGTCGCCCACCACCTCGGCCATATGGAGGAGCTACTCACCGGCAAAGGATTGCCGTATCCGCCACGGTGGGCCGCTATCAAGGTGATCGAGGGCGACAGCCATGTCATCGCCCGCCTCGAGGCATCGACCGACGATGAGGAGGTAAAACGCGGGATCAAGGAGTTTCATCGGTTTCACAGCAGTGACAACTTTGAACTGGAGATCGTCGATTCACGCTACGCCTTTGCCCACCGCATCGCCGAACAGACGGTCAAGCGCCCCCAGGTTGAGGTGGTCACCCTCACCGACAAGATCGACAAGATCCTGATCAACAAGTACCTTGGTATACCGATCTTCGCCCTGATCATGCTGGCGGTCTTCCAGCTCACCTTTGCCATCGGTGAGGACCTATTGGGAGGCTATGCCGCGACGTTGGTCGATGGGTTCGGTCTGTGGCTTGAGCGCCTCCTCTCCTGGGCGAATGCCCCCCAGTTCCTCATCTCCTTCATGATCGACGGAGTCATCAATGGGGTAGGGGCGGTCGTCGAATTCGTCCCCTTGATCACCGTCATGTACCTCTTGCTCAGCTTTTTGGAGGATAGTGGGTATATGGCGCGCGCCGCGTATGTCTGGGACAACCTGATGCGCCGCTTCGGGATGCAGGGCAAGGCGTTCATCTCGATGATCATCGGCTTTGGGTGTACGGTACCGGCCATCATGTCGGCACGGACGATGGACAACAAGAAAGACCGGATGGTCACCATGCTCGTCGCCCCCTTCATGAGCTGTGGGGCGAAGCTGCCGATCTATTCGGTCTTCATCGCTGCCTTCTTTCCATCACACGGAGGATTGGTCCTCTTCTCCCTCTACGCCTTTGGCATCATCCTCGGCCTGTTGATGGGCAAGCTCTTCAACAAGACCCTCTTCAAGGGAGAGAGCTCCTACTTCATCATGGAGCTGCCTCCCTATCGGATTCCTTCGGCAAAGAGCGTGGTGCGCAATATGTGGCTCAATGTCAGTGACTTTATCAAGCGCGCCGGCACGATCATCTTTGTGGTAGTCACCGTCATGTGGCTTCTCGCCGTGCTGCCCAAGGCGGCGATACCCTATAGCCAGGCCAGCTACCTCGGCCGGCTCGGCACGCTCCTCATCCCCGTCTTCCGCCACGCCGGCTTTGGCACCTGGCAGGAGTCAGTGGCCCTCTTTGCCGGCATCCCAGCCAAGGAGGCGGTTGTTGGAACCCTTGGCATGCTCTATGCCGGCCAGTACATGGAGGAGGGAGCGATGCTGGTTACGGCGGTGCAGCAGCACTTCACCGCCCTCACGGCTCTGGCCTACATGGTGATGGTCCTGCTCTACACCCCCTGTATTGCTACGCTCTCCACGGTAGGGAAGGAGACAAAGTCATTGCGGTGGCCAATGGCCATGGCCCTGTACACCTTCGTCATTGGCTGGGTCGCCGCAGTCATGGTCTTTCAGATCGGATCGTTGTTGGGATTCGCCTAAGGAGATGTCGGTATGCTCAAGGATGTATTGGCTCGGNNTCCAAATCCCTCATCGCCCGGGAGCTGCAGATCAGCGAGTCGATGGTCGAAGAGGCGATCGCCCAGCTGTTACGGATGGGGTACATGAGTGTCGAAGAGGAGGGAGCGACGTGCAATGCCAGCTGTAAAGGGTGCGCGTTCGCCAACTTCTGCCATAAAGATGTGGTGAAGATGTATCAACTCACCGATCGTGGCCGAGCCCTACTCGCCTCCTGATCGGCCTGAGCCTTGCTCTTGGCTCTCCTATCGTGGAGAATTGCACCAGATGGAGGAGAAAGCCATGGGCCAGACGATCCGCTTCGGAGTTTCGATGGACAGCGCCTTGGTTGCGCTGCTTGACCAGCTGACAGAGCAGAGAGGAGCGGCAAACCGCTCCGAGACGATCCGTGAACTGGTCAGGGCTGCGGTGATCGAGGAGAGCCTCGGTGATGAAGAGCGCCACGTCATCGGTACATTGACGCTACTCTTTCATCATCAGACGCGCCTTCCCCGCGCTCCGATCAGTGACTACCCGTCCTTGACCATCACAGCGAACCTGCAGTTTCATATCCACGGGGAGATTTGCGTCAAGCTTCTGATGGTACGCGGCAGCTCTGGCGATGTGAACAAGTGGGCTGCGAAGCTGCTCGGCCACCCCGATGTCATCGGAAATCTCTCGATCTGCGCCACCGATGCATTGTTAGGCGAGCTGGTGCGGCCACAGTGAGTTGACCATCGCTCTCTGAGTCGGTATCCTCACCTGTAACACGAATTAAAAAAATCGTGTTACAGTGTACTTGGAGGAGACTATGAACACATACTACAGACGTACTGCTGGTTTCAAGGCCCTGGCCATAACCTTGATCGGGCTCACTCTCGTGGCCTCACTGGCCTTTGGTGCCCCACAGGCAGAGAAACCTATGGCTCAAAGCCGTGTCGTGACCGACATGCGTGGGCGTAGTGTGACAATTCCGACTCACGTCAAGAGCCTGATCGCCCTGGACGCCGGCGCCCTGCGCCTGGTGACCTACCTGGGTGCTGCCGACCGCGTCATCGCCGTCGAGGATGACGGCCATGGTCGGGAGAAGAGTCCGTACGAGTTCTTCGCCCTCGCCACCTACCGGATCGCCTATCCCAATCTGAGGAACCTGCCGAACATCGGCAGCGCCGCAAACCATGAAGGGATCATCGCCGCCGCTCCCGACCTCATCATCTCATCAGCGGTCGAGGTGGCGAAGCTCGACCAACTGCAGGAAACCCTCGGCATTCCGGTCTTCGGCGTCGATGTTGACGTCGAGCTCTACGATGCAGAGCGCTTCTACGACCAGAATGCGATTTTGGGAGTCGTGTTGGACAAAGAGGAGCGTGCCCGAGCACTCAACGATGGCATCAAGGCGCTCTTGCAGGACCTCGCAGAGCGCAAGGCGCGTGTCAAGGCTCCCAAGCGCGCCTACGCCGGGGGGATGATGTACTATGGCCCAGCGGACTTGTTACGCTCAACCGGGGACTTTCTCCCCTTCGACCTGGTCGGCGCGACCAACGTCATGCCAACAAACCCCACCGGCAATAGGCAGCCGTATATGACGGGTCTTGAGAACCTCATCGCCTCCGCCCCTGACTATGTTTTCATCGACGCTGCCAACATCAACCTCTCCAAGGCAGGGTATCGGACCAATAAGGCGACCCTCGATGCTCTGGTCCCGGCCTTTGCCAATCGCCAGGTCTACTCGACCTTCGTCTACAAGTACTACGGTACCAACTGGGACAACCAGCTGGTCAACGTCTTCTACGTCGGCAAAGTCCTCTATCCAGAGCTGTACAACGACTTCACCATCGAAGAGAAGGCAGAGGAGATCTGGAAGCTCTTCTTCAATGTCCCGCTCTCCTACGCTGAGGTGTGTGCCCAGCAGAATGTTGTTCCACAGCGCGTCGACTGGTGAGACTGATGGAGATGAGCCGGACGCAGACCGACCGTTACCACGCGTACATCAGAGCCAAGGCGGCCCTTGGGGCCGCCCTTGCCCTGCTCTTGGTCGTGGCCACCATCGGTGCTGTGGGCATCGGCAGCATCAAGATTCCGTTCTCTGATGTCGTAGCGGCACTGGTGCGCTTCGATCGAAGCGGGCAGGGTAGGATCGTGTGGGATGTGCGCCTGGTGCGGGTGCTCGGATCTGTGGCAGTCGGTGCCTCGCTCTCCCTCTCAGGGACGATGATGCAATCGGTGCTACGTAACCCGCTTGCCTCCCCTTATACCCTCGGCCTCTCAAGCGCCGCTGCCTTCGGTGCATCGGTGGCCATCGTGTTCTTCGGGGCAGGGACCAGCACGAGCAGCACCATCATCATCAGCGACTTCTTCACCGTCGCAGCCAGTGCCTTCGCCTTCTCCTTGTTGTCGACGGCCGCGATCCTGGTGTTGACTGTGTTGACCACGATCTCGGCCCAGAGCATGGTGCTAGCCGGCATCGCCATTGGCTCGATCTTCTCAGCTGGCCTGACCTTGATGCAGTACCTGGCCAACTCTGTGCAGCTTGCTGCCATCGTCTCTTGGACCTTTGGCGATCTTGGCAGGGCCAATTGGAGATCGCTGCTGGTCATCGCAACAGCCCTCATACCCACGCTTTTGCTTGCCCTCTTCTATCGCTGGGATTTCAATGCGATGGATAGCGGCGAGGATACGGCCAAGGCCTTGGGCGTGCGCACCACAGCCCTGAGGATCGGAGGGATGCTCGCCTCATCTCTGCTGAGCGCGGTCGTCGTCTCCTATTTTGGTACCATCGCCTTCATCGGCCTGCTCGGGCCCCACATCGCCCGCCGGCTCTTTGGCGCTGACCATCGTTTCTTGCTCATCACCTCCCCCCTCATCGGCTCGCTCGTCCTCTTGGCCGCAGATACGTTGGCGCGGACGATACTCAGTCCGATGGTCCTGCCGGTGGGAATCCTCACTTCGCTGCTCGGCGGTCCGCTCTTCATCTATCTGCTCATAGCAGGGAGGCGGCGATGATCATAACCGTTGACAACCTCTCTTTTAGCTACAAGAGCACCCCGATCTTCCGTGATGTCTCCCTTCGTGCCGACAAAGGGGAGTTGGTGGCGGTCCTCGGGCGCAACGGGGCCGGTAAGACGACCCTCTTGAAGGCGATCAATCGGGTCATCTCGCCCCAACACGGCAGTGTGATGATCGAGGGTGTCGATGCCAAGACTATGGGTCCGATGGCCATCGCCCAAGCAGTGGGGTGGGTGCCCCAAAGCACCGAAGCGACGGCGATGACCGTCTTCGACCTCGTTCTCCTTGGACGCAAGCCTCACTTTCGATGGGCCCCGTCCAAGGAGGACTATCGCAAAAGCGAGGAGGCGATCGAGCGCATCGGCATCTCCCATCTTGCCCTGCGCCCGGCAAACGAACTCAGTGGTGGAGAGTTGCAGCTCGTCCAGATCGCCCGGGCCCTGGCCCAGGATCCTCGCCTCATCCTCTTTGACGAGCCGACCAGTAGCCTCGATATCCACAACCAGTACCGCCTCATGGCTACGGTACGGGCGATCATCGATGAGGGAGAGCGCGCGGCCATCATGGCAGTGCATGACCTCAATCTTGCCCTTCGCTACTGTGATTCCTTCATCTTGCTCAAGGAGGGGCGCGTCTGGGCAGCAGGGGACCGAAGGGTCATCACCAAAGAGACGATCGGTATGGTATATGACATCGAGGTCGATGTCATGGAATTAGCTGGCTTTCCGATTGTCGTGCCACACAGCACAACCCAATGAATACGCTATCGAAAATCCAGAATGCGACCCAGAAGCTGCTGGCGCTCTACCCGCAATCAGCGTTGGTCGACATCTACAAAAGTTTCTTTCAAGATGCCTTCGGCCCAGGGCACCTCGTCGATGATCTAGAACGGGCGAGAACCTACTTTGACAATGAACTTGAACGGATGGTGAGTAGGGGACGGCACAGAGTCGAGCCGTGTGGACTTGGAAAGAGCTTCTATCGTATCCCCATGGACCTCATCACCGATGGCATGGTGGAAAAGGAGGCGTACTTTGAGGCCTTCGTCAAAAGCGCCCGCTCTTTTGCCCTGGTGGATCTTCTCCGATGGAAAGAAGAGTGGCAAACCATCATGGAGGCCGTTCGTCCTCTCAGCCACCTGATCAGGGAATTTGAAGCTGGACAGCGACAAATCGAGGCCTTGCTGGCACGCAGATTATACGCCAGTGACCATAGCGACCACTACAGAACAGTCTACGATCCCCACTATAGGATCTTTACCCTTGAAGAAATGAACGCACTGCTTGGCCCATGATGATGTGGCTTCAAGGAGGTGAAGACTTCCCCTATGGCTAGGCAGGAAAAATGGTGGGGTCCTGAATGATTTGTGTGATTCGATTATGTGTTTGGTGTCTTTGGTATCCGTAGGATGAGATGATGTCTGAAAGGATACTACGTGTGGTCCAGCGGTGATACAGGTAGGGTTCTGAACTTTTCATTTAGAGACGCAATTCTTTCAAGCAGAAGAGAGTTAGAATATTCATCCAGGAACTATAGATCATGGTCTTGCTTTTTGTCGCCTCTCTCCCTTTGATCTTGATTTACGTCATCTTGCAGCGATACATCTTGGAGGGAATCGTGATGACTTACATCAAGGGACGATCAGAATAACGATGCTTGTGGATAATATGCCTATTGTCCCAAATGCTTGGCTATTTCATTGGTTTTCTCTTTGGACACCCCGTACTCTGAGGCAAGAGCCCTCCAGTGGGAGAGCGCCTCTTGTGTCTCCTCGATGATTCGCTTGATAACAGGGTGTGGAATAGAGGCAGCTAAGCCAAGGGCTTGTTAGGGTCGGGCGAATTTTTACCACTGGAGGTCAGGAGAATAGTTGCCACTACATCGCCAATTGATTTATTACCATTGCCCTGACGACCAGTGAATCACATTACTTTACGTTCCTCAACCGATAGCTCTTGCCCGTGATGTTGATGACATGGGCATGGTGGATGAACTTGTCAGCAATGACTTGAGTGAGGGCCGCGCTACCGAAGACCTCAGGCCATTGGGATATCTGATAGTTGGTAGTAATGATGATGCTCTTGCGCTCGTAGCGCGCCGAGATCAGCTTGAACACCAACTCGGCCGCATCGACACCCATGCGGTCATAGCCCAGTTCGTCGATGACCAACAGGTCCGGGCGCATCAGGTTGGAGAGCACCCTCGCCAGCTTGTCGTCGGCCTTCGCCTGGAGCAACTTCATCGCCAGGTCCCCCATCGTTATATAGTAGACACGCATCCCATGGTCGAGGCATTCCTCGGCCAGGGCTATGGCCAGATGGGTCTTCCCACAACCGGGATCACCGGCAAGCAGGATGTTCTCCCCCTCGTGGACAAAACCGAGGGTAGCGAGGCGGGCGACGTATTGCTTGTCGATGCTGGGCTGGAAGGCAAAGTCGAAGTCCTCCAACCGCTTGCTCACCGGTATCCTGCTGAACTTGCGCAATGTCGCGATCTTGCGCTCCATCTTCCGGGTCGCAATCACCGTGAGCAGGTCCTCGGTCAACTGCAGCGCATCGCGGCCTGCACCGCATTGCTTGGCCATGTGGGCCAGCTCACGTTCATCGATGTTCACCCCCAGCTCGTTGAGCCGCTTGGTTATCCTGGTGAAGAAATCAGTCATTGCCGCTGCCTCCCCTGGAAGTGACCAGCTGGTCATAGATGCTCAGGTCGATGGCCCTCGCCGCTTGCGGGGAGCCCGTGTTGTAATTCATCACAACCGGCCTCGGCGGCTGGCTGGGCCGCTCCTGCGGCTGTTCGTCGGCCTCCTCCCATTGGTTGGAGCACCAGTACTCACGGCGAACCCAATCAAGGTGGTGCGATGACAACAGACGTCCGTCATGGCTGAGCACACTCACCCGGCTCCCTTCCCTCATGACCCTGGCCTTCTTTGCCGTGTAGTGTATCGGAACCCCATAGCGATACCCCTCATAGTCGACGAACCCGTCGAAGGAGACCGATCGCTCTTGGGCGAGGAGAGGAAAGAGCAGCTTGCTGGCCGGCAGGGGGGAAAATACCTCCGATGCATGGCGCTCATTGGGCACAAGATACAGGCCCTTGTGCATAAGGGCATTCTTCTCGTTGCACCACCCGAGGGCCTGTTGGTTCAGGTCCCCCAAGTGGTCGAACTCAACACCAGGGACGGAATTGTCCTTTATGTACCTCACCAGGCGCTCAACCCGGCCTTTTGTGAAGGCGTGGTAGGGCTTGGCCAGCGTCGTGGTGAACCCCAGAAGCTGCATGAGGTCCAGATACGTGCCGTTCCAGTTGATGGTCGACCCGCTGCGGGAGACACACACCGACTTCATGTTGTCGGTCATCACCCGCTTGGGGATGCCACCGAGATAAGCAAAGCCGTGCAGCATGCCGATGAGCAGGTTCTCCTGGCGCGCATTGGTGAAGAATTCCAAATAGCGCTTGCCACAATGGCCACAGACCATGACGAAACAGGCCAGCTTGTGCACCCTCCCGTCGTTGTCGACAGCATTGACGAAGCCCCAGTCCATCTGGAAGCAGTCTCCTGCCTCCAACTTGTACCGTCGTCCCCGGTTGCCCTGGGACACCTTCACATTCCGGACCACGTTCGGGCAGAGGTGGCGATTCTTCGCCACATAGGTCTTGATGGTGGTCAGCCCGCCCTGGTAGCCGGCCTTCCTCAACACCGAGAGCAGCACATCACTGTTGGTGATCCCCGCCTTCAGTTTCTCATCCAGCAACGTAGTGTATCCGTCTAGTTTAGATACGCCCTTCCTGCCCTTGTTGCCATGGCGATGGGCAAACCCCTCGTCGCGGCACTTTCGCAGCGTCGGCCGGCTGATTCCGGTCATCTTTGACAATAGACTCAGGTTCCAGATCCTCTTCCCCGCGTCTTTCAATTGCTGTTGGGCTCGTGCTACTATCTCTTGTAGTTCACTTCTCTTCATTTATTCTCCTTGTGCGATGTAGTGGATATATCGGCACAATAGAGCAGGATGGAGGGAAGTGACAATCTCTTTTCCCAAGTGGTAACAATTCGATTGACGTAAAGTGGAAACAACTCACCCGACCAACGGTGGTAACGATTCAACTGACCCTAACAGGCTATAAGATGCTCAGTGGTGGGGTTTCTGCCTTCTCCCATCACCAGAGTGCTCTGTTCCCCTCCGGGGCCGTGGGAGAAGGTGAGGTCATACGCAGGAGCTGCGTTCCACTGTCCGCTCCGATCCATGGTGAAGCTGAAGTTCTTGGCATGATCATCGCGGTTGTGGGCTAGTACATTGAATACAGCAGTACGAAAGACGTGCTCTACCTCCCGTACATCCCTGGTCAAGGAGAGTGTGAGTGTGAGAAGATCCTTGTAGTCGAGCGCAGGGATTCGAAAGTCAGCATGAAGCAATCCACTGGCGCTGCTCATGTGCAGTCGTTCTCCTGCAATACGGTCGAAGCGTTTGGTCCCAAAGTATCCGGGACCGATGCGAGCATCAAAGAGATGGGTCTGGGATATGCGTAGATGTGCCTTCTGTGCAATGAGGGAGTAGACGTACTCAATGGCGCCGCAATCGATGGTGTCGTAATTGCTGGC
This sequence comes from Spirochaetales bacterium Spiro_03, assembly GCA_001603105.1. Classification (GTDB taxonomy): domain Bacteria; phylum Spirochaetota; class Spirochaetia; order Sphaerochaetales; family Sphaerochaetaceae; genus Sphaerochaeta. The sequence continues at coordinate 869 of LVBE01000007.1, read as the reverse complement.
AAACTTGATAAGCCAAGGCTCTTCTCTCCCTGATCCTGAACTATTTGGGAGATTGACCACAATCTTGGGTCGCGCCCCTGCAGAGGATGCGTTGAGCGCCAATAGTTCCTCGACCGTTTCACTACTCTGGCCTTGAAGGATGGCTTGGGTGTGGCTAGCGATATCATCGAAATCAGCGAAGGTGGATGGTTCGCCCAATTGTACCTGTGGTGAGTAAATCAAGGCACCTGGACCATTGTTGCCTACGAGTATGAGGCGGTCAAGAGGAGTGGGTGAGAGAGCATGTGCTGCAAAGTATCGGTCAGCAAGAAGGCGCCCCCATCCATCGGGTAGACTATCACCAAAGAGACCAGCTAGGCCTTCGAACGGGGTGTCTGTGAAGGTAAAGACTCCCCGTCTCAATGGAAGGATGAAGGGAGAGAGCTCTAACCCCTGTTCGATAAAACTCTCGTCGTATGAGAAGTGAATACGATGGTTTCTGAGAAGGAGCTGCCCTACCGTCAAGGGTTTAGTTCCAAAATCGAGACTTACGAATACATGGCTTGTCCTGTTCATGTTCTTCTTCCTCGTTTTCGCTTGGTTTGGTTGTCAAGCTCTATGATTTGCTCAATGGAAGTGTATTCACCCTGTTGACCTTCTGTGGCGCGTACCACTGGTTGCAACAAGCGCAGGACTGCAAGCAACTTGATGAATGACTCAAATGAGATGGTCCCGTGTTGTTCGAATTTGCGCAAGGTAGCAAGGGGTACACCAGAGCGTACAGCCAATCCTGACTGAGTCAGATTGAGGGCAAGCCGCTGCTCCCGGAGGTTTTTTGCGATGGTCTGTTGTGCTTCAGATGGCAATATAAGTGATATCATAATATTAAT
>LVBE01000102.1 GCA_001603105.1 Spirochaetales bacterium Spiro_03 | reverse complement strand
GTTCATCACCACTCGATTGGAGAGGATGTTATTGTAAACCGATGCAGCGTCATCGAGGCTGCGCCCCTCGGACACTTCACGGAAGACTTCCTTGTACCAGTTGATGACGTGTTCGACGTTTCCACTGAAGGAGACGTGGATCACATGCTCAGAATGGAGCAGCTTGTCCGTAGCCAAGTGCACCAAACACGCTGTCTTTCCAACACCGTGACGAGAAACAAGCACTCCGAGGTTCCCACGACCGAGACCTCCGCCCAGCGACTCGTCAAAAACGCGAAGAGGACTCAAGTCGTTCAATTCTTGTATTTCCATGTAATCTCACCTCCAAGTAGTATTCGTTACACTCAGTATACTATGAAAAGAGTCGGTTGGGTACATTTTTGCTCGCCCAAAACAACAACCCCCATACGTTGTGCCAACATATGGGGGTACATTGATCGATCTGCAGTGCGATTAGCGCTTGCGCTTCTCCTGGTACGCCTTCTTCAACTCTTCGGAGACACCGGAGGGAACGCGGCCGTACTTGCCGATTTCCATGGTGAACTCTCCCTTGCCCTGGGTCAACGAGCGCAGGACCGTCGAGTAGCCGAACATCTCCGACAGCGGCACTTCGGCAACCACGGTGCTGGAGGCGTTGTCCTCGGTCGAACTGACGATCATGCCGCGCCTCTGGTTGATGGAGGCGAAGACACTGCCCTGGAATTCGTTGGGGGCGACGACCTCAACACGCATGATCGGCTCAAGGATGACCGGCTTGGCCTTCTCAAACGCCTCGCGGAAGGCACTGAGGGCAGCGGTCTGGAACGCCATATCCGAAGAGTCGACCGCGTGCCAGGCACCATCGTTGATGACCGCCTTGACCCCGATGACCGGGAATCCCACCTGGCTGCCCTTCTTGATGGCAGTCTGAAAGCCCTTGTCGCAGGAGGGGATGAACTCGCTGGGAATCGTCCCACCCTTGATCTCGTCGACAAACTCGTAGTCCTTCGGCTCCTCGCTGTCGCCGCTATCGACCAATGGCTCGATGTAGCCGGCCACCCGGGCGTACTGACCCGACCCACCGGTCTGCTTCTTGTGGGTGTAGTTGAAGTCTGCCCGGGCTGTGATCGCCTCACGGTAGGCAACTTCAGGCTGTCCGATCTCGACCTCGGCCTTGTACTCGCGCTTCATGCGCTCGACATACACCTCAAGGTGCAGCTCGCCCATCCCCTGGATGATCGTCTGGTTGGACTCAGGGTCAACGTAGGTGCGGAAGGTCGGGTCCTCCTTGGTGAAGCGGTTCAATGCCTTGGCCATGTTGTCACTAGCCTTTTTGTCAACCGGCTTCACAGCCAACGAGATAACCGGGTTGGGCACGAACATCGATGAGAGGGAGTAGTTGAGCTTCGGATCACAGAAGGTATCGCCGCTTGCGCAGTCGATACCGAACAGGGCTGCGATCTCACCGGAGCCGGCCTCAGAGAGGTCTTCCATCGCTGAGGCGTGCATCCTAATCAGGCGCCCGACACGGAACTTGCGCCGTGAGCGGGTATTGTACAGCTCATCTCCCTTACGGATCTTGCCTTGGTAGACACGGATGTAGGTCAGCTGGCCGTACTGGCCATCCTCAAGCTTGAATGCCAAAGCGACGGTCGGCATGTCGTCATCGGAGTGGAGCACCACCTCCTCTTCATGGTTGTCCAAATCGAGGGCCTTGTTCACGACGTCGGTCGGATCGGGCAGGTAGTTGACCACTGCGTTGAGCAGCGGCTGAATTCCCTTGTTCTTATAGGCCGAGCCCATGAAGACCGGGCACAGCTGTAGTGAGATCGTTGCCTCGCGGATAGCCTTGTTCAGCAGCTCTTCGGTGACATTCTCCTCAAGCATCGCTTCCATCAGCTCGTCGCTGCACAGTGAGACGCCATCGAGCAGCTCCTCGCGTCGTGCCTCGGCCTCCTCTAGCAGATGGGCCGGGATCTCCTCCTCACGAACCTGGTCCATGTGGGGGCCGGCATCAAAGTAGAGCGCCTTCATCCGCACCAGGTCGACCACACCCTCAAGGCGGTCCTCCAGGCCGATGGGGATCTGCATCAATACGGCATTGAGCCCCAGCTTCTCGATAAGCTGGTTCTTGACCCGGTAGGGGTTTGCCCCGGTACGGTCACACTTGTTCACAAAGGCGATGCGGGGTACGTGATAACGCTTCATCTGCCGGTCGACGGTCAGAGACTGGCTCTGCACACCACCGACCGAGCAGAGGACCAGGACCGCTCCGTCAAGGACACGAAGTGAGCGCTCGACTTCGATGGTGAAGTCGACGTGGCCCGGAGTATCGATGACGTTGATCTCGTGACCCTGCCAAATAACGTTGGTGGCTGCCGACGCAATGGTAATACCTCGTTCACGCTCAAGCTCCATGTGGTCCATGGTTGCTCCGACGCCATCCTTGCCACGAACCTCATGGATTTCGTGGATCTTATTGCAGTAGTAGAGGATTCGCTCAGAAAGGGTTGTCTTTCCCGAGTCAATGTGGGCACTGATGCCGATATTCCTCAATTTGTGCACATTTGCCATGTTGTATAACCTCTATCAAAATAGAATATTGACTTGTTCGACAGATTTTCCTCATTGCCAACCGAAGACTGGAAAGACTCTTTCTCTAGAGCACAGAACAGATTAGCAGTCGAAAAAAAGGGAGGGGACTCTACGCGTCCAACCACCTCCGAGATAGTAGTACATTGTAAATCTTTGTTCAATCCCTTTCACCCCTCACAATCCTTTTCCGAGGCGACAATTGTGTGCTACAATGGCCGCGAGGTGCGCTATGGAAACGATTTTCACCAAGATCAGGGATAACCAGATCCCCAGTGTAAAACTCCATCAGGATGAACTGTGCTTTGTCATCCTGGACATCAATCCGGTCAATAAAGGCCATCTGTTGATCATCACGAGCGAACCCTATCCGACCATCGCCGCCTGCCCTGATGAGACACTCACCCACCTGATGACCATCACCAAGATCGCCGATGGACGGCTGCGGTCGGTCCTCGGCTGTGATGCCACCAACATCGTCATCAACAATGGCAAGGAGAGCGGGCAGGAGGTGCCCCACCTGCACATCCACGTCATCCCCCGCTATCAGGATGACGGGAAGATGATCCGCCTGCCCAAACAACAGTATAATGAAGGCGAGATGCGTGCCCTTGGCGCACGGCTGGAGTTTTGAACATGGGCGCGTGTCGACACTGCCATACTGCCATCGATGGGCACTATACCATCGGCTATGCAACCCTCTGCCCCCACTGTGCAAAGAGCCTGCACAGTTGCATCAACTGCCGCTTCTACAGCCCAGGCAGCTACCACGACTGCCTTGAAGGGGTTGAAGAGGTCATCATCGACAAAGTGAGTGCCAACTACTGCGAGCTGTTCATGCTCGGAGAGGACACGGACTTGCACGATCAGAAGAAAGCCGCGGCCAAAGCAAAGGCCGAGGCATTCTTCTCTCTCTAAGGAAGGCAACCATGAGCATTCGTACTGTAGCAATTGTGTTGATCACCGCCCTGAGCCTATTCACCGGCTGCGCAAGCTACACTGCCCGTGACGGGGTCGCCGCCATCGTCGTCCCTGACCAACAAGCGGCAAAAGAGGTGGTGACCAAGCACTCGCTCATCGTCGCCGAACGCCAAGCAGAAGCGGCATTGGTACAGCAGGCCAGCGACCAGGCCGTCATTGACGAGCTACGCGCCCACATCGCTGAGCTCGATGCAACCATCGCCCACTATGAGAGCGATGACACCGTCTCTCGCCTTGAGGCGACCATCAGAGAGCGGGATGCGGCACTTGGTCAGCAACGGGCTACGATCGAAGAGCTGGTAGCCGAACGCGATCGCCTGAAGGCCCATCTTCAGACCCTCACCATCCAACTAGAGAGCGCCAACAAGGCACTCGATGAGCAGCGGCGCATCGAAGCCGAGCTTGAGCAACAGCGGATCGCAGAGCGGCGACAGCAGGAGCTTGAGGCAGAGCAGGCAGCACAGCGGTTACGCCTAGAGGAACTCAAGGAGGCCGAACGCCGCGAGCGCGAACAGGAGCTCAGGCGCATGATTCCCCCGCTCTCATCCCTTACCGTTCCCCACCGCTTCATCATCAGCGACGCTATCCGCACCTTGGACAAGGGTGCGATCCTCAACACGCTCTTGCTGCCGCTCAGCGACAAGCCGTGGCAGAATAGCGATCGTGCCGACAGCGTCGCCGCCTCGATCGCGGACCTGGACTATCCGGTGATCTTCGTCACCGGGGCGATGGAGAACGTCACCGCGTTGGTCAGAAGGTTGGCGACAAACGCCACCCTCGTCGAAGGAGGGGCCATCATCACCGCCTTCGATGTGGTGGAGGCTACTGCCCACTCAGTGAAGGTGCGCCTCAATGCAGAGCAGACAGTGCGCCTTTCACTTGCACACCTAGTCGATTATGCAGTGGCCACTGCGTTCTTGGCCAAGGATGGACGATGGCAAGAGGTGCAACGGCAGATCACCCCGGCGCGCCTTACACAACTGAAGTCCATCACCGCCGAGGCAACGCTCATTGAGCCGGTGCTCTTGGCCAGCAGCCTCTATGAGCCAAGTCACCAAGACTGGTCGACCTTCAGTCCGGTGACTTACCGCCAATTTGACTACCTCTGGCCACTGAGCATGGCCCTTGACGAGCAGCAATTCATCGATATCTACCGCACCACCCACTTCTCAGCTGCCACTGACAGCGGCAATACCATCGCCTTCGGAGAGCTGAAGGAGCGGATCGACTACCTGTATGCACGCAAGGTCCTGCCCCTCTCTTCAGCACTGTTACCGATCGGAGCCGAGACCGACCCTTCCAACAGTGAAGGAGTTCAGCGCTGGGCGATCGCTGCCAGCGTGCTTGTCCCCTGACTTAGGAGAGGAGCTCCCCCTCTCCTTCGATGGTATGCTGCTGTACGCGCTTAGCGTAGGCGCGTCCACGGCTGGCAATGACGATGACGAGCAGGCCGAAGAGGATGATCAGGATACCCACCACCTTGATCACGATCGTGCCGATCTCTTGGGGGAAGGCAAAGAGCAGAATCGAGACAGCGAGGCTGAAGAGCCCGTCACCGAGGAGGCCGAGGCGGAGCCTTCCTGCCTTGGTGGCCAGGAGCGCATCGAGCAGCGAGATCACGGCCGACAGGCCGAGTACTGTCGCGATTGTGTAGAGCAGGAGCGTCCAGCTGATCTTGGCGGCGGTAAGAGGCACGATGATGACGAACAGGCCGACGATGATCGAGACGATGGTGCGGATCAGTGTGGTGCGGTGGAAGAAGGGGTTGAGACGATAAGCAGAGAGGCCGATGAGCTGCACCGTCGACGAGATGACGGCAAAGAGGCCGAGCAGGATGACAAAGAAGCGGAGAAACGACTCCTGCTGGAACATGACAAAGATACCCAATGCCACCACCAGCGAGCCGACGACATACCCAACGATCCAGTTACGGTCAAAGAATCCTCGTTGCATGACACCTCCTGTCGCTTTCCAAAGCGACACGTTTCCTCTATGGTACAGACAAGTAGAACACAAGTAAAGGAACCAATGCATGTACCGCTATCTCTTCTTTGATGCCGATGGAACGCTCTTTGACTTCGATGAAGCCGAGAGGCGGGCGATCCGCGCCATGGCCCTTGAGGTGGGCATCACCTTGGACGATCAGCACATCGCCCTCTACCAGGAGGCAAACCTCAAGTGCTGGAAAGCGTTTGAGCGTGGGGAGCTGACCCTCAAGGCGCTGAGGACCGAGCGCTTTGAACGCTTCAACAAGGCAAGTGGGTTCTCCTTCGATCCAGTTGCCAGCAGTGTCCGCTACCAAAGTCACCTCAGTGGCCAGGGCATCCTCTATAGCGATGCCATCGAAGTCCTTGCTGCACTCAAAGCGCGTGGCTACACCCTCTATCTTGCCTCAAACGGCATCGCTACGGTGCAGCGTGGGCGCATCGAGGCAGCTGCGGTGGGCCACTATTTTGATGAGATCTTCATCAGTGAGGAGATGGGGGTCCAAAAGCCAGATGTGCGGTACTTCGACCTGATGCTGGCCAAGGCTGGCCTCTCAGAGCAGCGCCCCTTGTCTTTGATGATCGGCGACAGCCTATCGAGCGATATCAAAGGAGGGGTCGACAGTGGCCTGGACACGGTGTGGATCAACAGGCATGGAGAGAGCTCCCCAACCCTAGAGCCGACCTACACCATCACAGAACTATCGCAGATCCTAGGCCTGCTCACGGCCCCTGGCCGATCGCATGGAGAGTGACGTCAGCCACCAAGAGCGTATTGGGCTCAACGAGCTGGTTTCCCTCCTTGCCCCAGGCAAGGGAGGGGTGGATCCAGAAGTGATAGTGGGCTCCGACTTGCATCAGCGAGACACCTTCGACGAATCCCTTCACCCCAATGCCACCGAGACGGAAGGTCACAGGCCCTCCTCGCTCAGCGCTTGAGTCGACCACCCGTCCACCGATCAGGCTGAGGGTATAGTCGAGAGTGACGACGCTGCCGATCGTCGGGTGCTCCCCAGTGCCCTCGCCGATGACCTCATACTGAAGCCCGCTGTCGGTGACCACTACCCCTTGCTGCTGTCTATTGGCAGCCAAGAAGAGCTCGGCATCCTCGAGGTTGGCTTGGGCGAGGGCCTCTACCTCCTGTTGGGCGATCTGCAAGAGCTGCGTCTGTACCTCATAGAGAGTCTGGGCCATTTCGTTTTGGGAGAAGAAACCGATGCGGTTTGCCGCATCGATCGCACCTTTGGCGAAGTAGCGCTCATCGAGGTCGCCAAAACCCTTTTGCTGCAACAAGGTATTGAACAGCATATAGCCATAGGTATAGCTGAACCGCTCCTCCAAGGTAGTGGGACGCGCCAGGTTGCCGATCACATCGGTTTGCTGGACCGCAGGCGGGACATGGTTGGTAGCAGCGACGCTGACAACCGATGGGATGATCGTAGGCTTGACCTCCGCTTGCTTATGGCACCCTGCGATGAGCAGGAGGGTGAGCAAGGGGGCAAGGCGCACAAACAATCGACTGTTCACTGAACTCGTTCACCTCAATCTATCGATTGCCTCCCCACGCAACAGAGCTCGACTGCCCACCCCTTGGCAGCGAGCTCCTCGAAGGAAGCTTGCATACAGCAAACTGTACCCTACTCCATGCCAGAGGTCCAGCCTAAACAGCGCTAGGAGCGTGAAAAGACGCTACCTCCACGGCTGTCTATGGCTACGATGGCCGGAAAGTCCTCCACCTCCAGCTCGATCAAGGCTTCCGGCCCGAGCTCTGCGAACGCAACCGGCGTGACGCGCTTGACCGCCTCGGCATAGAGGGCCCCACAGCCGCCATAGGCTTGGAGGTAGAGCGCCTTGTTGCGGACGATCGCCTCACTGACTGCCTCTGACCTCGGTCCCTTGCCGATCATCACGGCAAGACCCCGGTCAAGGAGCGTTGGTGAGAACGGGTCCATCCGCGCACTGGTCGTCGGGCCACAGGCGCCGATGACCATCCCTTCAGGCGCCGGTGACGGACCCATATAGTAGATGGTCGCACCGTTCAAGTCGATGGGAAGAGGCTCTTGCTTCTCGATCATCGCATAGAGGAGGCGATGGACTTGGTCTCTGCCAACATAGAGCGTGCCGGAAAGCAGGACTTGGTCGTAGGCATTCAGCTGTGCAATATCCGCCTGGCTCAGCGGTAGGGTCAACTTACGCATCCTCTCCCTCCTTGTGGACGATTCGTGCCTTGCGGTCTGCCCAGCAGTTTATGGAGACTGCAAGGGGCATGCCGGCGATGTGGGTCGGTTCGGCCTCGATGGCGACGCTGAGGGCTGTGATCGTCCCTCCCATACCACCGCTTCCGATTCCCAGGCTCTGCACATGGGCAAGGATGTCCTCCTCAAGGCGGCGGTACTGCTCATCTTCGTGGCCAATACGCACATCGCGCAAGAGCGCACGCTTACTCAGATACGCAGCCCGGTCCATGGTCCCGCCGAGCCCAACGCCGATGAAGATCGGCGGACACGGCTTTCCACCGGCAAGGCTCACGATCTCCCCCACTGCCTTGATGACTGCCTCCCGTCCACCGGTAGGATTGAGCATCCTCACCGATGAGCAGTTCTCACTGCCAAAGCCCTTGAGCAGGATCTGGATGGTCACATCACTGCCGCCAACGAGCGAGTAGTAGATGGCGGGGGGCATGTTGTTGGTGGTATTCTTTCGAGCGAACACCGGCTCGGCGACTACCGAGCGGCGGTAGTGGGCTTCTTGCACTGCGGCAAGGCAACCTTCATGGATCGCCGCCTCCAGAGCTGACAGCGCCACGGTACTCTCTTTGCCGACATCGACAAAGACCAAGAACAAGCCTGTGTCCTGACACATTGGCAGGCGCCGTTCTTTGGCGATCTTCAGGTTCTCGATGATGGCATCGAGGACCGCCAGGCTTGCAGTGCTCCCTTGTGATGCAGAAGCGCTTTTCGCTTCCATGGCGCGGGCCCACTCGATACGACCCAGTACGTCCTCATCCAGCTCCACCACCGCGTACATCAACGCGTCGCGAATCTTCTCTGCGAGACTCATCTACCTCCTCCTCCCAGTTCGGGTCGTAGAGCCAAGGTCGAGTGATGAAGAACGAACCGAGCATCTTGAGCAGCACCAACACCACAGCAAGGCCAACGACCAATCCCATGAAGTCGGCAGCGAGATCCCCCCACTCCCGGCTCCGTCCAAAGGTGGGTTGCAACAACTCCACCATCGCTCCAAGCAGCGTGCCTGTCACCAGGCTGATGATGATCGATCGCCCCGCCCACGAGGAGATATGCAACGTCGAATCCGACCGGCGCCTACGCCTCGATGTGAAGCCGGGGATCTCAAGCGTCGCCAAGAACGACGCAAACCCATACGCGGCATACGCCACCAGGTGAGCTCCCTTGTCAGCAAACGGAATCCACGAAACCCGTGGAGCAGTCTCAGCTGGCATAAACGAAAACACCACGATCATGATGACGACCACGACGGTCAACACGATGCCGAGGCGGCGGATCAGACTCTGCAGTGGCACACGTCCTCTCATGTAGGTTCCCCTTCAAAAGTACTGGACAGCCATGCATGCACACGCTCGCTCATCATCGTGTGCAGTGTCGCATATCGTGCAACAGATAGCAACAAAAAAGGCGATGTACGTACTGCTGTCCATATGGAATAAACAACCTTCGACTGTAAATGTAACGCTGATCAATGAATTCCGATCATTGCGGTGACTTCGCCACTTACCGATGCTCCCACCGATGCCACCACCTCACCGATGGGAGCATCAAATCCGATAGAGAGCGTGAACCCCACATTCCACTGTGGGTCGGCGAAAAGCGACGGTGGTGCAGCACCGGCGCTGCGATAGGGATCGTAGCCATCCCACAAGCCGCCACGGATGGCGAAGGTTGCGTACGTAGGATAGCCGAGCACCTCCCACATCCGGTGCTGCCATGCCAGGCCCAGCAGGGCGCTGTCGCGCTTTATGGCAAGGGGGCCGTAGCCACCGACTCCTTCAAGAAGGCCGATCTCGACGTAGCTGTCCAAAAGCTGTGGCGGCATCCGCAAGAGCGACAGGGACAGGTCATAGCGTAGGCTATCATCGACGGTGATGGCAACCTTGTGCTTGAATGACAGGCGGGCTTGCCAATCAAGGTGGGAGGAAAATCCGATGCCTGCCAGCATCTCAAGGCGGATGCCTTGGGAGGAGAAGCGGTTTTCCAGGGTGTTGTAGAGCAGTGAGGCGATAAACCCTCCGTAGGGGATGAACGCTGGACTGTAGGTATTTTCATGGAGGAAGACGAGCTTGTAGTATCCATCAAGGCGCAGCCATGTCCGTTCGCCGATGTCCAAGGCGATAGCGAGCGTCGGCTTTACGATCCGATCCAGCGGCGGGGTACGATCGCCACGCACCGAAGATGCCCGGATGCTCTGTGCACCGACGCTATAGCCGAGGGTGAGGTCGATGTCGATCGCCCCCCATTGGGCAAAGGAGAATGGGTAGTTGATCCCGATCTCCATCAGGCTCGTACTTCCAAGCTGGGCAGCGATGGTCAGCGTCAGCGGGGTGGCAAACACCTCCTTGACGAACGCATCGAGGTAGGCGTCGGCGCGATACCATGTCGAAGCCTTGACCAAGGTGGTGGAAAAGCCCATGTCGCTGGTAAAACCCATGTTGATCTGCCCGTTTGGCCTGCCGTAGCCTCGCATGAGGATGACCAAGGTCCCGTGTGCGCCCATCTCATAGGAGAGGGTGGAAAGGCCCTTGGTGATCCGTAGCTCACGCACGAGCATGTTCAGCTCACGGCTGCTCTTCTCATCAAGGGGCCGGCCGATGAACTGGGCGAAGGCCGACGGCTCTAGTGGCCGCTTCTCGGCCACCGTGGACAGGTCGACGACCTCTACGCGACGGATAATCGGGTCGGGGAGGCGGTCGTAGCGATCAGATTGGGGGGGCACAGGCAGGGCAGCCCCTTCGCTCTGCCTGATCTGATCGGCCAGGTGCCTCAACTCGTCACGCTTCTGTTCGGCAGCTTGCTCTGATCGCTCAAGGATCTGGGCAGCGCGCGCAAAGTCCAGTACCGTGATCTCTTTCAGTGGGATTTCGAAGAGCAGATCGGCCGCCTCGTATTGGGAGCGTGCCTTGGCACGGGTCGCGATCGTCACCGTCTGCATCGCAATGGCGGACAGGCTCTCCAGCTGAGCGCGGTCATCGACCATCTCAGCGTTGACATCGCTGGCGATCACGATCGTCGCCCCAAGGTCGCGGGCCACCTGGATCGGCAGGTTGTCCACCAAGCCGCCGTCGAGCAGCAGCCTCCCATCATCGGAGGGAAAGGGGGAGAAGATCATAGGTATGGCAATCGAAGAGCGGATGGCCCTGCCCAGTGAGCCGTGGTCGTGGATGACTGGCTCCGATGAAACCACGTCGGTGGAGATCGCTCGGAAGGGAATCGACAGATCATCGAAGTCGATGGTGTTGGGGATCTTGGCAAAGAGCAGGCCAAAGAGCTCCATGATCCGCTGGTCTCCCAGAAGCGCAGGTGCATCACCGATACCGGTCTCGGTGAATCCGAGCGAGAAGGTGTGCTCCCAAGTCGGGGCGAAGGCCTTTCCACGGTTGCGGTTGGCCACCAGAGGACTTTGGGTGAAGAAACCGAGCAGGTCGGGCCGTAACGCCAACGATCGCAGCTGTGCGGTGGTGTAGCCGGCGCTGTACAGCCCGCCTATCAGCGCACCCATGCTGGTGCCCACCACCAGATCGATGGGAATGCCAGCCTCTTCAACCGCCTCGATGATGGCGATGTGTGCCAGTCCCCGTGCCCCGCCTCCCGAGAGAACCAGTGCCACCTTCGCCGGAAGGGAGAAGGAGATCGTTGCGATCAGCAGCACACAGAGAAGGCGCTTCATAGGCTAGGTCAGGCAGCTGCCGATCAGCTTTCGGTTTCCATTGACAAAGGAGAGGGCATCCATCTCCTTGCGCTTCTCCATCTGCAGGCTTGTGACCCAGAGGATCCCGTCACTGCAGGCGATGCCTACTCCCTTTGTGCGGTCCTTTGCCACCACGGTCCCGACCGCTGTGTCCGGATCCCGCGCATCGGATCCCGCCTGCTCTACGGTCCCATAGACCCCGGTGATGAAGAGGCGCTGTCCATCGAAGGTCGTCTGTGCCTTCGGCCAGGGGACCATGGCCCGCACTTGGGCGTGAAGGGCTTTGGCACTACGGGAAAAGTCAAGGTTCGCCATCGAGGCATCGATGAGGGTGGTATAGGTCGCCTCCCCCTCTTGAGCATGCGCATGCGCCCGTCCCTCGGCAATCTGCGCCAGCACATCCAAGGCAAGGTCGGGGGCAAGGGCCGCGACCCGGTCAGTCAATGAGGCGGTTGTCTCATCACCGGTGAGGTCAAAGGGCAGCGTCGCAAAGATGGGGCCACTGTCCATCGTAGCGGCGATGCGCTGCATCGAGATGCCACTCTCTGTCGCCTGGCTCAGAATCGCTCCCTGGATCGGGCTTGGGCCGCGGAGCAGGGGCAGCAGTGACGGGTGGATGTTCAATACCTCCCGCTCAAAGAGGGCGAGAAACTTAGGCCCGAAGATCCGCCCATAGGCGAAGCACAGTAGGGTGTCACAGCCATAGGGGGCGACCGCCATGCGGGCCTGGGCCCCCAGTCGGTCGAATTCGAGTACCGGAAGGCCGAGCTCGAGGGCAGCTTCCTTGATTGCGGTAGGCACTGGGGTACGACCGCGTGAGCCGGGTTTGTCGGTGTTGGTCAGCACTGCCCCAACCTGGTGATGGCGTGCCACGGCCTTAAGCGTCGGCACAGCGATGGCTGCGCTTGCCGCAAAAAGGATCCTCACCCCTTCACTCTCCGCTTGGCGCGTTTTTCCCATGCCTTGAGCATCTTCTCTTGCTCCTCCTCATCGAGGCGGTCGATGAAGAGGATGCCATTGAGGTGGTCATACTCGTGCTGGATCGCACGAGCGAGCAATCCATCGGCCTTGAGCGTAAATGCCTTGCCCCTCTCATCCTGGGCCTGGACCACGATCGAGGCAGGGCGCGTCACATCGTGCCACAGTCCAGGCACCGACAGACACCCCTCCTCGGCACAGCTGAGCTCGACCGAGGTCTCGATGATCTGTGGGTTGATGAAGACCCGCTTGCCGAAGTCTGGGATATCGACGACGAAAAGCCGGCTATCGACGCCGACCTGCGGAGCGGCGAGACCGACTCCGTTGGCTTCGGCCATCGTGGTAAACATCGCATCGATCAACATCCCGAGTGCTGAGTCGAAGATCTTCACCGGCTTGCACTTCTCTCTGAGTATCTCTTCCCCAAGGGTATATATATCTAACATAGCACGCAAACTATACCAAGGAGGCTCTCCATCGTCAACGTTGGCTACAGCAGATGCAACGGATCAAGATCGATTTCAAGGTAGACTGATGAGGGGATGTGGCAACGATCAAGGACGTCTCGGATCAGGCGATGGATCGCCGAGCCCGCTTTTGAGGAGAGGAGGATGTGGTAGCGCCAGTTGGAGGCGATCTTCTCGATCGGGCACTGGGCTGCAACGAGCACCTCGACACCCAGGGCGCGCGATGAGGCGGCAAGCTGCTGCTCCAGGTTCCGGGTCGCCTCCTCGACCACCTCCTGCTTTCGGCTGCGGAGCACCAGGTTGGCAAGGCGGGCATACGGGGGGAAGCCCGCCTCTTTGCGCACTGCCAGCTCCTGGGCATAGAAGCCGTCGACATCACCGGCAAGTGCATGGGCGATGGCTGGGTTATCAGGGTGGTAGGTCTGGATGATCACCCGCCCTGCGCTGCTGTAGCGGCCGGCGCGTCCGGAGACCTGGACCAAGAGGCTGAAGGTCCGCTCCTGGCTACGGAAGTCGGGGATGTTCAGCCCGCTGTCGGCATTGACGATCCCGACTAGGTCGACAAGGGGGAAGTTGAGCCCCTTGGCCACCATTTGGGTGCCCAGGAGGATGTCGATCTTCCCATCGCGAAAGTCATTGATCACCGATCCGACATGTCCCTTCTGTTGCGCACTGTCCGTATCCAGTCGCTCGATCCGGGCCTGGGGGAAGAGGGCGCGGACCTCGTCTTCGACCATCTCGGTCCCAAAGCCTGAGTAGGAGACATCGACCGAGGAGCAGGAGGGACAGACGCTTACCGGCGCTCTATGGTAGCCACAGTAGTGACAGACCATCGCTCCACTGCGCTTGTGATAGGTCAGCGAGACCGAACAGTGGGGGCAGAGCAACTCAAAGCCGCAGCTGTTGCAGTGGAAGTAGTAAGTGAATCCCCGGCGGTTGAGAAAGAGGATCACTTGGCGCTTTCGCGCAAGGGTCTGCCGAATCGCCTGAGTGAGGCGGCGGCTGACCATGTGGCGCTCACCGCTCATGTCGACGACCTCGACAGCTGGCAAGACCCCTCCGCCTACCCGACTGTCCAGGCGCAGGGCCTTGACCTGCCGCTCTTCGCTCATCAGCCGATACGCCTCTAGCGACGGGGTGGCGCTACCCATGATCAAGGTCGCCCCCTCGCTTTGGGCGCGGTGTTGGGCTACCTGACGGGCGTGGTACCGTGGTGTCGACCCGCTTTTATAGCTAGTCTCATGCTCCTCGTCGATGATGATCAAGCCGAGGTTCGAGAAGGGGGCGAAGATGGCGCTGCGTGCCCCGATAGCAAGGGTTGCCGCCCCGCTTTGGATCTTCTTCCACTCCTTCAGCCGTTGGCTCGGCGTCAAGGCCGAATGCAGGATCGCCACACCGCCTCCAAAGCGCGAGCTGACCATCCGTGAAAGCTGGTGGGTCAGCGTGATCTCCGGCACCAGGTAGATCACTGATCGGCCTTCTCTGATCGTCTTCTCCGCTAGGCGTAGGTACACCTCGCTCTTGCCACTGCCGGTCACCCCATAGAGGTAGTACATCATCTCTTTGCCGTCTTCGATCGCATCGATGGCGCGTTGCTGCTCATCGCTGAGGCGCTCGATGCGTTCAAAGCTCACCTCGTCGGCAAAATCGATGGCAGGCACCGCACTCTCCCGTCGCCCGGTGGGGATCATCAACGACAGGGCTTGGCCGTGGCTACAGAGGTAGAAGGAGGCCATCCACTGGGCAAGGGCGATGGTGCTTTCGCCATAGACTGCCTCCTTGTCGATGACCCGGTCGATCTCCTTGATCGTGTAATCGCCTTCCGCTTCATCGGCTAGGGCGATGACAAAGCCTGTCATCATACGTGAACCGAATGGCACACGCACGCGCTTTCCCACGGTCACCGTCTCTTTCAATTGATCTGGAATGGCGTAGGTAAAAGGACCTGTAAGAGGAAGGTCGAAGAGCAGCTGGGCGTAGGAGGCCATCGTCTTCACCTGCCCAGCTCGATGCCCAGGAAGGCGGCCACTCTCTTCAGGTCCTCCCAAACCGGTCGCCTGAGCGTCTCGGTGTTGCGCAACACAGCCGCTGGATGGTAGGTCACCACCGTGGGAATTCCCTCCCAGCGGTGGTATCGTCCCCTCAACGATGCCAATCCTTCGTCGGTCTTCAAGAGTGTCTGCGCTGCTGTGCGGCCGACCAACAAGATCATGCGCGGGTTGACCAGCTGGATCTGGCGCCTGAGGTAGGGCAGGCATGCTTCTCGCTCATCGACCTGCGGGTCACGGTTTTGCGGCGGGCGGCACTTGACGATATTGGCCAGGTACACCCCTGCTGTCCGCTCGAGGTGGATCGCCTTGAGCCAGGTGTCGAGGTACTCTCCGGCCTTTCCTACGAAGGGACGGCCGCTCTTGTCCTCCTCCGCCCCAGGCCCCTCACCGATGACCATCAGGCGTGCAGGGACTGATCCCTCGCCGAAGACCGTCATGGTCCGCCCTTCGCTGAGGCGGCAGGAGGTGCAGCCACTGACCATCGACTCGAGGACCCGCAAGCTCACCCCATCGATGGAGTTGAAGTCAATCGATGGCGGATCGAGGACATCGAGGATCGTCGACAGATCCCATGTCTGTTGGGTATAGACG
>LVBE01000101.1 GCA_001603105.1 Spirochaetales bacterium Spiro_03 | reverse complement strand
AATCGACCATCCGCTGTCCATCGAAGATGAAGTAGCCTTCTACCCGCTTGCCCTCGAGGGCAAGCGGCAGCCACAGCTCATCATCCTCCCACATCTTGTCATAGGGGATCTTGGTGCAATCGACCCAGTAGGGGCGCGCCTCGGCTGTCTCTACCATCTGCCCCTCATAGGAGGAGGCGAAGAAGACATAGCCGCGCTGGCGCATCCCATCCTTGAACTGGAAGTAGAGATCCGCCACCAGCTCAAGGTCGCTGACTGCCAGGCCCGTCTCTTCGTCAAACTCGCGGATCGCCGCTTCAAGGGCGGTCTCATCATCTTCGATGTGGCCTCCAGGGGCATTGACCAATCCTTTGCCCAAGCCTGTCTTCTTGTCGATGAGCAGGACCTTCCCGTTTTCAAAGAGGTAGGTTATGACGCACACATCGGTCGGCTCCCAGCTCTCCCAGTCGATTGCATCGACGGTGTCAGCCGAGGTATACGGATCGCCTACCTCCTCGATTTCTGCCACCTGCTCGACCGCTTCGGGGTGGGCGTTTTTGTAGCAGCTGTCGCAGAGGTTCTCATCACCGCCGATGATCCGGTTGAAGGAGAGCTTTGCCCCGCATTCGACACAATTCAGCGTGAAGGGGAGTGCTCGTTTCCGTAGCAGGTAGAGCAGTGCGATGCACAGAGCCAAGAGCAGCCACGCCCAGTTGTGGTTCCACCCCCTTGAGAGGATGGTCACCGCCCCGACCTCGAAGATGAGGAGGATCGAGGCGAGGTAGATGGTGGCATATCGTTTCTTGGTGGAGTTGGGTATCTTGCGTTGGGCAAGGTTCAGTAGGAGGATGGCGATCAAGGCCCAGGTATAGTATCGTTCGATGGCTTGTAGAATCATGGGTCAAGGGTATAGAGGTCACCTCCCTTCGTCAAGGTTCTCGTTGCGAGGCCCTCCGTTTTGCGGTAAGCTTTCAACACCATCAGATCGGAGGGATTCTATGAAACAACAAGAGGGTATCGCCGCAGTGATCGACCACACCTTGCTCGCCGCAACAGCAACCGAAGCTCAGATCGAGCAGCTGTGCAAGGAAGCGATCAAGTATAACTTTGCGTCAGTCTGCGTAAATGGTTGCTGGGTCGAGCTGTGCGTAAAGCTCCTGAAGAAGAGCACGGTCAAGGTGTGTACCGTGGTAGGCTTCCCCCTCGGGGCGATGGCTACCAAGAGCAAGGTCCATGAGGCCAAGGATGCCGTCATGGCAGGTGCTGGTGAGATTGACATGGTCATCAACGTCGGGTGGTTGAAAGGCCACGACGATGATTTGGTCCAGCACGATATCGCATCGGTGAAGAAGGTTTGTGGCAACGCGAAGCTGAAAGTCATCATCGAGACGAGCCTGCTCACCGATGAGCAGAAAGTGCGGGCATGCCGCCTTGCCAAGGCAAGTGGGGCTGACTATGTAAAGACATCGACGGGCTTCGCCTCCGGCGGCGCAACGGTCGAGGATATCAAGCTGATGCGCAAGACCGTCGGACCCGAGATGGGGGTGAAGGCCAGCGGTGGAATCCGCACCTATGAGGATGCCAAGGCCATGGTCGATGCAGGGGCGACGAGGATTGGCGCCTCACAGTCCATTGCGATCGTTGAGGGGGAACATGGCGCGCATTGAGGGGGCGGGGGAAGCTACTGATTTTCTCAAGAGCCTGGGTTTTCCGACCTTGGCAGTCCATGATACCTTCAGCCACTTCGACTTTACCCATCCCGGTCGTCGAATCCTGGTCATAGGCCCGATGGGATCGGGCAAGACCGAGTTCGCCGCCCGGGTATGGCGTGATGCCGCCGTCGCCCAGCGCAAAGGGGAGCGGGTACGCCAGCTGACCTCAAGCGGGGAGGTGGACCGCCGCAACGTCTTCTTCGTCCGTAGCGAGATCGACGGTGCGCGCTTCACCGACTACCCCGACGATGCGCTCGCCTATCGTGGCGGCTACATCCAATGTGGACCGAATATCGCCAAGATCCGCGACTCCTTTGCCCTGGAGCGGGTATTGGAGGCCAACCCGACAGTGGGGACCTTCATCATCGATGAGGCCTCCTTCTTTGATGAGCGGATCGCCTACGTGGTACGCAACCACAGCTATGAGCGGGGAGTGATGTTCATCTTCCCCACCCTGATCCTCAACTTCCGCCGAGACCTCTTCAACTCGACTGCCCGCCTGATGCTGGAGATGGCAACCGATGTCATTCCCCTGACCGCGTACTGTGAGCACCATGACTGCGTCAGCGATGCCTTCTACACCTATCGCTACTACCAAGTCGATGGAAAGGAGTGCCCGGCCCTCTACTTTGACCCCCTCATCATCGTCGGCGGTGATGCGACCAAGGAGAGCCGCCTTGAGCCCAACTATGCAGCGCGTTGTGATGAACACCACTACCTGCCGGGCAAGGAGTACACCTTCTTCCACCTCAAGCCGCTTGGGGAGCGGGCGAGCCGTGGCGATGAGGGCGACCTGGTCACTGAACTGGCGGCCCTGAAGGGGCATATCGAAGCGTCGCACCTGTATGCGAACTTCACCGAACGCTTCAGGGGCAAAAAGGATGAGGAGATCCTCTTCAATGCTCTGAAGGTGGACAACATCGCCGAAAAAGCCCTTGCCTTCCTCTTCTTTGAACAGAACCTCATCCCCGAGCAGATGCTGCTGCGCCTCGCCTCGCTTCTTGAGCTCGATACCGCATACCTGGAAAAGGTGCTCAGCGACAACAAGCGTCCGGTTTCATTCGAACAGCCCTACCTCTTTTGAGCAAAGAGGTCGCAATTGTGCAAATACTGCCCTCAAAAGGGAGCGGCGGGGGCTGTATGCTCTCCTTAGTAGGCAGCCAAGGTTGCCAGGGTTTTTGACACAGTCTGGGGTTTGGCATTCTCCAAGAGTCCTGTGACATCGATCGAGCGCTCGCCCAGCATCGAGAAGAGAAGCTGCCAGTTCAGCACCCCCTCTCCTTGGGGCAGGTCCCCGATCTTCCACCCACGCTCATCAAGGCGGTAATCCTTGATGTGCAGGGCGGCGATCTTCGATCCGAATGCATCCAGAGCTCGGGCGAAGAAGGTGCGCTGCGCCTCATCGGAGGGGGTGAGACGGACCGTACCGTCGGCTTCCTCCAGTCCGGTCCACGGCACCAGGTTGACCGGGTCGTAGATCACCTGCAGGTGGGGGGTATCGAAGTGGTCGACCAGCGCCTTCATCCGCTCGATGGTGCTGATGGTGTTCTGCCGACAAACCGCCTCGACGCCAATGACGCCGTTGTAACGCACCGCGGCCTCGAGCAGTCGCTCGATGGAGCGGTAGAAGGTCGCCAGCACGTGTGGTTCACTGGTGTGGGGGTGGTAGGAGCAGTTTGGCATCAGCGACCCGGTCTCGGTTCCCACGATAGGGGAGCCGAGCAGTGGGGCAAGGCGTAGGTGCTCCTCAAAGCGCCGTAGCTGTGCCTCTTTCGCCTCCGAGTCAGGATGCACGGGGTTGATGTAGCAGCCAAGCACTGCGGTCCATACCCCCTGCGTAGCCAGCGCATCGGCAAACGATGCGACGTACTCGTCGGTGAGGTGAGGAGGCGGGGTGATGACTTTGGCGAATGCCAACTGGATCGGGAGGTTGGACCCATAGGATGCAACGGCGGTGGCCAATGCTTCGGCATTGGCGAAGCTGCCCAGGTCATGGGCTCGGATTCCAAGGTGTTTCATAGCCTCAATTGTAGGGGTTGGATGAATATTTGTATAGGGAGATTTGGATGCAGCACTATCGCATAGAGGAGTTTGGAGCCAGAGGTGATGGGCTCTATGACAATACCGACGCATTCATGAGCGCCTTTGCGGCCATCAAGGAGGGAGGGACGCTGACCATCGGTCGTGGTCTGTACCGTACCGGACCCCTGTGCCTTGCCGCAGTGGGGTGCACGATCCGATTCGAGGAGGGAGCGACGCTCTCCTTCATCGCCGAAGAGAGGCGTTATCGGCCGATCTACACCCGCTGGGAGGGAGTGGACTGCTGGGCGATGCACCCCCTTTTTTTGATCCGGGACTCCGATCACGTGACCATTGAAGGATCTGGGACCCTCGATGGCAACGGGTCGTGGTGGTGGCAAGAGCTACGCACCAAGCAAAAGAGCCAACGTGGGCCAGACAGTGCCATCGAGAGGGAGCTCGCTCTGCTCAACCCTACCTACCAAAGCCAGAGCAGTGGCGGCGGGGGGCGGCAACTGCAGTTCCTGCGCCCTCCGCTGATGCAGATATATAGGAGTACCAACATTGTAATCGATGGCCTGAAATTGACCAACAGCCCCTTTTGGACACTGCATCCGCTCTATTCAAGCCATCTTTTGATCGAAGGAGTCACCATCGAGAACCCAAGTGATGCCCCCAATACCGATGGCATCGACATTGAGTCCTCGTCTTTCGTGGTGGTACGTCACTGTACCGTCACAGTCGGCGATGATGGAATCGCCCTCAAAAGCGGCAGCGGTCGTGATGGAATTGATCAGAACGTACCCACCACCGATGTCTTGATCGAGCACTGCACCGTGCACGCTGCCCATGGGGGTGCGGTCATCGGCAGTGAGACTGCGGCAGGGTTCTCTCGCATCACGGTCCGTCACTGCCGCTTCGAAAACACCGATCGCGGCATCAGGATCAAGACACGTCGAGGGCGAGGAGGAAAGATCTGCGACCTGGTCTTCTCCGACTTGGTGATGCGTAGCAATCTCTGTGCCGTGGCCATCAACATGTACTACCGCTGCGGAAGTACCGACGAGGGCGACTTCTCCCTTGATACGCAACCTGTCGACGATACCACCCCGTCAATCGAGGGCGTGCGCATCGAGCGCTGCATCGCCACCGGATCTCGCGCATCGGCTGCCTTCATCGTCGGGCTTCCAGAATCTCCGATCAAGGACCTGGTGATCAGAGAGTGCTCATTCTCCCTCGCGGGCGAGGATCTGGTTGATATCGACGAAAGTGAGATGTATCAGGGCCTTGAGAGGATCGAGGGTCGGGGCATGCGAATCCGTAACGCCCACCTGACCCTCGAGCAGGTGACGGTAGAGGGCACAGACGAAGCGCAGATCATTGAAGCGGGCGTGCTCCTAGGTCCCCTGTAGCCGCCTTACCAGATCCTTACGCCCATCGAGGTCCAGTGCCCCAACTGCGATGGCAGCGATGAGGGCGGCCCCAAAGCCCGCCCCGTCATCCACTTCAGCAACAGTCACCGGAAGGCTGAACTGGCGGGCAAGCGATGCCCTGAAGAGCGGGTTCTTGCGAATTGCGCTGCCGGTGGCCACCACTGAACGGGTCGAAGAGAGGAGGGTGGGCGCATCGAGGGCAAACGCCTTCAGCTCGGCGACGATGCCGTCGATGGTGCCCAGCACCAGAGAGCCGATGTCCAGGTTGTCCAAGCCGATGTTGGTGATCGAGCCCCGTACTGCCGCATCGGAGCGCGATCCGGTGAGTCGGGGGTCGACGACCAAGGTGGAAAGCCCACGGTCGATCGCCTCTTTTTTCATCATCTCAAAGACCGCTTCGTCGCTGATCTCAGTGCCTGCTGCCCTGATCGTTGAGGCAAAGAGGCGCTGCAGTGTCTCATACGCCTTGCCTGCGGTGAGGGTGGCGCCGACATGCAGGTACCCTTGTCCGACAAAGGGGCGTAGCTCCATCGTCGGGGGACAGTCACCTCTCTCGCTAAAGAGCGAGATCTGACCACTGGTGCCGATGGAGATGAGGGCAGACTCCTGCCACGAGGAGACCATGCCAAAGAAGCCTGCCTGGTTATCACCGACGCCATGGATGACCGCTATCCCATCGGGGGTATGACCGGCAATGGAAAAGGGCGCGGCAGGCTCGAGGAATGTGTAGGAGGAGGTGCCGAAGACCTCGGTGAGCACGCTTCGGTCAAAGAGTGAGCGAACCGGGTCAAAGCCCCCATAGGTGCCCAGGCAGCTGGGGTCGGCAAGTGTAGGCAGCTTGCCGGTCAGGCGGGCGGTGATGTACTCGATGATCCCGCAGAACCCTACTGCCTGTTGGGCCACCTTGTTGAGGCGGCGGTTAGCATAGTGGGCCAAAAGCCCGTAGCCAGAGGGTAGGAGGTGGCCGGTCTGTTCATAGAGGGCCTGCTGCGAGCTCATATTGTCAAAGACCTCCATTGCGCGCTGGTCAAGCCACGTGTAGAGCGGTGAGCACGCCATCCCCTCACGGTCATAGTAGACGATGCCGTGGACCTGGCCGGTGACGCAGACAGCGGCGATGGGGTCTGAGAGATCGCCCAGCAACGTCCGTACCGACTCCTCGATGGCGTGGGGATCTT
This sequence comes from Spirochaetales bacterium Spiro_03, assembly GCA_001603105.1. Lineage (GTDB taxonomy): Bacteria > Spirochaetota > Spirochaetia > Sphaerochaetales > Sphaerochaetaceae > Sphaerochaeta. The sequence continues at coordinate 16,038 of LVBE01000101.1, read as the reverse complement.
GGATGTAGGCGTATGGTTCATCGTTGAAGATCCGTCGGTTGGGCAGGGAGCGGGAGGAGGGGACCCTGCGCGCTGCAAGGTCGAGGGCCGTGATGGTTATGTTGGTCGTTCCGATATCAATGCCGACATAGAGCGGTGCCATGCAAATCTCCTTTTGGGTGAGTATAGCTGAGAATGGAGTGGATTTGAATGGGCGGGGCCTCATCAGGCAGGGCACCACTAGCGGGGTATGGTATGAGCGTCTTCTACCTGAGGGCCAGAGCGTGGTAGTCGACCTGCATCACCGGCCTGAAGCCCAGGTTGGTGTACAGGCTGAGGGCGTGCTCGTTGGTCGACTCCACCTCCAGCTGTACGGTCGTGGCGTGGACAAAGAGCGTCTGTAGGGCGAGGTTCATCATCGCTTTTGCGTGGCCTTGGCTGCGATGGTCACTGAGGATGCCCACTCCGTAGATCATTGCTGTGGCCGGATCTCGTTTTTGGGCGTTGAGAACGCCCAACGACAGGCCACGGCGATGGTAGATGAAGGCCTGCCTGCCCTCTTCGAGCAGCATCAAGGAGACGCGGTCACGGCTCTGTTGCAGATCAGAGCCAAAGATCCGGCTCATCAGGCGCGCTGCCTCCTCGGCGTTGGTGCGACCGACTCGCTGAAGCTCGCCCTTGGCCTCTAGCGGGGTGAATGCTCCCTTCTCGAGGGCCATGAGGTACTCGGTGCGTTCGATGGTGGGATAGCGGCTGGCCAGGTACGCCGCTCCCGAGGCAGAGGTTGCCTCGACGGTAAAGAGGGCACGCTTGAACGGGTAGGGGGCGTACTGGGTGAGGGCCCGCTTCACCAAAAGCGAGAAGTGGCCTCTGCTACGCTGGTGAGGGGAGGTAAAGCCACTGAATTCGATCTCGTCAACAGTGGGAAAGAAGGCGGTGAGGACACTGACCAGTTCTTGGCCCTGATAGGCGAGAAAGAAACAGGGGATCGTGCGATCCCAGTTGAGGCGGTTTGAGAGAAAGAGCCTGCTTTGCAGGCCCTCCTCTTCCTGTACCACCTGCTCGAGGGCCTCCACCTCTCGTTGTTGAAAGGCACTGAGCTCCTCGGTGGCAACGATCTTGACCATCTACGCCCTGATGAGGTGCACAGCGAAGCCGCTGAGCTCTTCGTTGAAGTAGCAGCTCTTGATCCTGCCCTTGGCGTCCTTGACGATCGTCTCTTCGTTGACTGTCAAACCCTTCGTTGCAAGGTAGGCGGCTGTCCGCTCGACGTTTATGCAGCGAAAGCCCAAATGGCCCATCGAGCCGCGGAACATGATGGGCAGCACTTCGATGGTGGTATCGAGGAACGTGGAGCTGTTGCCATCCTTGCGGACCATGCCAAGGGTTTGCAAGAGAGCGATGGTCCGCTCAGCTTCTGCCTTGTTCTCATTGTTGATGCCCACATGGGCGAACTCAAGACCCTGCAGAGCAGTGACTGCGTCACGGCAGAGTGTGGTGATGGCCGCCCAATCCTCGGCTTCGATCAACTCGGGCTTGACCATCCATGAGCCACCGACGGCGAGCACGTTGGGCTGCTTGGCATAGGAGGTGACATTGCCAAGGCCGATGCCTCCGGTGGGCATGAAGGTGAGGTTGGGAAAGGGACCTGCGAAGTTCTTCAGCATGTCGATGCCGCCGCTGGCTTCAGCGGGGAAGAACTTGAGGGTGGTAAGGCCACGGGATAGGCCCGCTTCGATATCGCTGGGGGTGCAGACACCGGGGACGACCGGGACGTTGTTGGCGATGCACCAGTCGACGACGCTGGGATTGAAGCCAGGGCTGACGATGAACTTCGCTCCAGCCTGGACGGCCTTCTTGGCCAGCTCCACGTTGATGACGGTCCCGGCTCCGACGAGCATCTGGGGGAAGGCCTTGCTGATCCGACCGATCGCCTCTTCTGCGGCGTCGGTGCGGAAGGTGACCTCGGCGCAGGGGATGCCGCCGGCGATCATCGCCTGGGCCAGGCCCTCAGCTTTGGAGGCATCATCGATCTTGACGACCGGTACGATACCGATCTGTTGCAGTTGGGATAGGATGGTGTCGTGCATTGTATTCTCCTTTTTGAAACATGGTTTCAAAATTGTGTTGACAGAGCCTAGCATACTCTCTATGATGGTAAATAGCAAGAGGTAATCGTACTAATAACAAGAATATACCATGGAGGTTGTATGAGTAAGAAATTTGTGACATTCGGTGAGATCATGCTCCGCTTGAAGAGCCCTGGCCACGAGCGGTTCTTCCAGTCACCCCTATTGGAAGCCACCTTTGGCGGCGGGGAAGCGAACGTCGCCGTCTCGCTCAGCATCCTGGGCAAGGATGCCAAATTCGTCACCGCCCTGCCTGACAACGATATCGGCCAAGCAGCAAAGCGGGAGGTGCGCAAGTGGGGGGTCGACACCTCCTCGATCAAGATGACCAGCGATGGCCGGGTAGGCATCTACTACCTGGAGACTGGTGCCAACCAGAGACCGAGCAACGTCGTCTACGACCGTGAGGCCTCCTCGATCGCTCTGGCAAAGCCCGAAGACTTCGACTTTGATGCCATCATGGCCGATGCGGCATGGCTGCATGTCACCGGCATCACCCCGGCGATCAGCAAGAACGCCGCCGACAGTGCGCTAGCTGCGATGAAGAGCGCCAAGAAGGCTGGGGCAACGGTCTCCGTTGACCTGAACTATCGCAAGAAGCTGTGGAAGTGGGGCAAGAGCGCCCCCGAGGTGATGCGATCGATGATGCACTACACCGATGTCATTGTCGCCAACGAAGAGGACATCCAGAAGTGCCTGGGCATCGAGGCGAACGTCGACGTGACCACCGGTGAGCTGGACATCGATGTCTACAAGGCCCTCACCGAAGAGGTGAAGCGCCAGTTCCCCAACCTCTCGGTCATCGCAGTGACACTGCGTGAGAGCCGCAGCGCCGACGTCAACGGCTGGAGCGCGGCCCTCAACGGCAAAAGTGGTTTCTACCACTCTCGCCAGTATGAGATCACCGACATCATCGATCGCGTAGGCGGCGGTGACTCCTTCTCCGCAGGCTTGATCTACGCCCTGTCCGAGTACGGCGATGATGAGGAGTATGCGATCAACTTCGCAGTGGCATCCTCAACGTTGAAGCACTCCATCGGCGGAGACTTCAACCTCTCGACAAAGCGTGAGGTCGAAGCACTGCTCAAAGGTGATGGATCAGGACGGGTCCAGCGCTAAAGAGCGGTGGTGGTTGAACAACTCCTCGGTTGCCAGGGCTATCTTGGTGACCGAGGAGTTCTTGCTTTTGGGGTAGATGTAGTAGGTGTCGTCCAACGTCGAGAGGTCGATGCAATCCCCTTTGCCCTTGTACTCCCACTCAATGTGGCAGCTGTACATCGACAGAGCCGGCTTGACCAAGAGAAACGGGGTGCCGTCGAAGGTTCCTTGGAGGGTGAAGCCCTCCATTGAATGGGTGAGCGTCGCCATGCCCAGGCTGATGTAGCCACGGGCGTTGGGCAGCGCTTCGACGTGCGCGTCCACCTGCAGGTGGTAGCGTCCTTCTGCAACCTGGGCACGCACCTGGGCGCGTTGGAACTCATACCAATCAGGGATATGGCTGTACTCGGTGACCAGGTCCTCTTCGTCGTCGGCCTTGGCGATCGCTGCCAGGCGGCCTAGCTCATCAATCTGCCACACCTTCGAGCACGCTGAGCAGCCGATCGTCGCACCCTTGGAGTACATGGTGTACTCACTCTTGCAGTGGGCGCATTGGTAGAGCGGCTTCTCTAGCCCCTCTGCCCGCCACGGGACCGTAATCTTGATACCCTGTTCGAGCTGGTAGCGGTACTCATCGTATTCGAAGGCGCCCCTGATCCGCTCATTGATCGCATCGACGGAGAGGTGGGCAAGCTCCTCGCCCGTCAAGATCAGTGAGTAGTCGGCCTCAAGGGGGACCTTGCGCTTACGAAGGTTCCACGCAGGGCTGTTGAGGTAGTTGCCGTGCATGTTGAGCATGACAACCGGGACCTTGGCAAGCTTGGCCATCTTGCCCAGCGAATCGGGCAAGACCGCTGTGGTACCGACATGGGTGTAGCGCGCCTCAGGGTAGAGGGCCAATACATCACCGTTGGTGTGCAAGACCTCTTTGATCTGACGGATGAGTTGCAAGTCGGTGGTGAACTTGCGCTTGCAGATCCCGCCTACCAGCCGTAGCAGCCACTCTCGGCCGATGAAGCCATCGATGGCGACCACATAATTGGCGCGATAGGGGAAGATGGCAGCGGTGGTGACCATGAAGTCGATGAAGGCATGGTGGGTGCACAAGAGCAAGAACGGGGGCTTGACGGCCTCTGTCCCCACCCGGTTGATCTTCAGGCGCCGCATCCAGACATTGGGGTAGCTGATCAACCAGGTGACCGGCCGAAGGATGGTGAGCTGGCGAAATGGCTTGCGCTTCATGTCAAAGCGCTTTGCCCGTGCCAAACGTTGCGGTGCTGTCATCGCGCTCCCCCTGTTAGGCATCATCGTAGCCGTCTTATGGTGTATTGGCAATATTGGCCTAGACCATTGGAAAAGGGTTGCTCATTCTGTATAGTTGACCAATGAGCAAGAGAAAAACCAATGTGCGCCTCTACGAGGTAGCCAAAGCTTATAGCGAAGCCGCTATCGCCGATGTGTTCTCCGAAAGCGATCTTATCTGCATCCGCACCCCTGACGGGACAGCCTACTACGTCTCGGTCGTCTCAAACGCCTTCGCTGCCTACAGGGGCGAGGTTGGTCTGACAGGGTATCTAGCCTTGGCGTTCGTCGACGATGAGGCTTCCCCCCTTGAGGCGATGGAGCTCGAACAAGCCCAGGAGTGCCTGCTCGCGGTCTTTGCTGAAGAGAAGGAGGACCTGGAGAAGCGGGATATCAAGGAGGTGGACGCCAGCGGCGTCACCTTCACCGCCGGCTATCCCCAGTTCCGATTCAAGGAGCAGTATCGGTATCCCTGGTATGCAACCCGCCGCGATGAGGAGGACCTGATCATCATCATGGAGGGGCTGCTCTTTGCCAAGGAATACTTCAGTGGCCACAACAAGCGCACCCAAAGCGATTCCTTCACCCCGTGGCTTGAAGAGATGGGGATTGTACAGACCGATGGGCTGGAGTACCTGCCTACCTTGAGCCTCGAAGAGGGTCAGTTTTCCGTCTCTGCCAAGGTCCTGCAGGATGAGGCGTATGGCTTTGTCTTCCCCCAGGCGTTCTTCACCGACGAGGAGCGGCAGCTGTACTTCAAGCGGATGAAGGCAAAGAGCGGCAAGATCCTGTATTACATCACCGGTGTCATCCCCGAGCCGATCATGGGCAAGCAGGATCACCGGCCAGTCTATCCGACTTTTGCCATCACCTTCGACCCCCAGGGAGATGAGGTCCTGGATTTTAGGATGGTCGAAGATTATAACAAGGAGCATGGCACGTTCGTAAAGGCGCTACTCACCCTCTTTGAACAGCAGGGCAAGGTGCAGGCGATCCACTGCTTTGGCAAGCGGTCACTGCCGCTATTGGAGAAGATCGGGCCGCAGATGGGGATCATGGTCGTCGATGGAGGAAAGAACGAGCTGGTCGATGAGTTGATCATCTCGATGTTCGATGAACTCTTCTCCCCCATTGGGCAAGAGCACGTACACGGGCCGCATTGCGACCACGACCACGACTGAAATCGATGATCTTTGCCACCACCGTCACCGTTCTCTTTCCGCTCTTCTCGAAGATTGGCGTCGGCTACCTGATCCGGCGCCTGATCCCGCTCTCGGAGCGCAGCGTGACAGAGATGAATGCGATCATCTTTCGGGTCTTTCTACCTGCCCTGCTCTTTGTGAACATCTACCAAAGCGACTTTGGCTCCATCGCATCGTTCGATCTGATGCTCTTCAGCCTCGTGGTGCTCATCACGATCTTTGTGTTGCTGCTGATCATCGTCCCGCGCTTTGAGGGCCAAAACTCCCGTAGGGGGGTCTTGGTGCAGGGAATCAGCCGTTCAAACTTCATCTTCTTCGGCCTGCCGATGGCCCAGACCCTCTACGGGGGGACAAGCAAGGCTGTGGCAAGCCTCTTGGTGGGGGTGTTGGTACCGGTCTTGAACGTCATCAGCGTCATCGCCTTGGAGTACTTTCGAGGCAACAAGCCCAATGTGAAGAAGATTGCCACTAGTGTGGCGACCAACCCAATCCTCATCGGAGGGGCACTGGGCCTCGCCTGCACGGTAAGTGGCATCACCCTGCCACGCTTGGTCGAAGGGCTCTTGGTGGAGATCAGCGAGATTGCAACCCCACTGGCTTTGATCCTTCTGGGCACTTCGGTGACCTTCTCGTCGGTCCGTCAGAACCGCAGGGTCTTGGCAATCGCCGTTGTCAGTCGTCTGTTGGTAGTGCCCATGATTGGGGTGGGCTTTGCCTTGCTCTTTGGCTTTCGCTCTCTTGAGTTGATTCTCTTGATGGCCCTGTTCGCCTCCCCGACTGCTGTCAGCTCCTTCACGATGGCCCAACAGATGGGTGGAGACAGCGCCTTGGCCGCTCAGATTGTTGTCTTTACCACCGTCATGTCACTGTTCACCCTCTTTGGGTGGATCAGCGCCTTGATGGCCCTGTCCTTCATCTAGCCCTATTGGTCACCGCGCTCAGGAACGATGCAGATGAAGACAAAACGTCCCTCTGTGCGGTTGGAGATCTGGTGGTCGCTCAAAGCCGGTACATAGGCGACTGACCCGGCGCTTAAGGGGTGGTCACTGCCCTCAAGAAAGAGGTTTCCCTCTCCCTCCAGCACATAGATGATATGCTCCCAGTCGTGGCTATGACGCGGAGCGGCTCCGTTCGCCTCGAGGGTGAAGAGGCGCATAACATGGCCTGTCCACCCCTCTTTGGGGGTGACGAGCAGTTGCTTGGTCACCAAGGCACTGATCTGCGTAGCGGCAATTTCATTTCGGTGTGATACGTACACGGTCATACTCCTTTGAGCAGCTGCTCGATGACCCAATCGGTGCGGCAGCCTGAGCGGCCGGTGCTCGGGCAGGACCCGCGGCCCAACAGCTCATCGACGACTGTCTGGATCAAGGGCTGGGCGACATGGGCCGGTGGGGCAGGGACTGCGATGGTCTGCCTCTTTCCGCCTGCGGTGAGGGTGATCGGTGAGGCAATGTCGAGCACTGAGTACTCGATCTTTGCATCCTGTAGGTAGATGGTGGTGCAATCCTCATCACCGTGGGTGTTGAAGACCCATAGGCCGGTGCCAACGACGCCGCCTTCGGTGGTGAAGTGGCCGTGAACTACATCATCGGCTAGGTAGGCACCGCTCTGGTTCATCCCAGAGCCCGATGCTTGGGCAATTGGGCCAAGGTACCAGTCGATGAGGTCGAGGGCGTGAGATCCAACATCGTGGAACTTGCCGCCGCCACTGATCTCTGGCCGTACCCGCCACGAGTTCTGGCGCTCTGCATCGCCGATGGCCTGGCCCATGTAGATGTGCACAGCCCGTACCGGACCATATGATCCTTCATCGATGAGGGCCTTGACCATCTGGTACTTGGGAAGGGCGCGGCGGTAGTAGGCGCTAAAGAGCGGCACGTTGCGCGCCAAGGCATAGTCGACCATCTGACTTGATTGTTCCCAGTTCATGCCCAGCGGCTTCTCACAGTAGACCGGCTTGTTGCAGTCAATTGCCAAGAGGGTGTAGAAGCGGTGGGTATCGGGGTGGGTGGCCACGTAGATGGCGTCAACGTCCGGGTCACTTAACAGCGCATCGATGTTGTCGTACGCCCGACCCACATTGTGCCGCCTTGCCCAATCCTCGGCGCGAGAGAGGGTACGGCTCATCACTGCAACCAACTCCGATCCCTCAGATTTGTAGAAGCCGGGCCCACTCTTGGTCTCGGTCACCGCCCCACAGCCGATCATTCCCCACCGAATACGATCCATTGATACGCTCCTATGTGTAGCCGAAGAGGGCCGATAGCGTCTCTGATGCCTGCAGGATGGCAGCGGTATTGCGTTTATGCTCCTCTTCGTTGTAGCGGAACATCGGCCACGAGACGCTGATGGCGGCGATGACCGACCCAGAGTAGTCCTTGATGGGGGCCCCGATGCACAGTGTTCCCATCTCATGCTCCTCGTTGTCCAGCGCCCACCCCTGCTCCCTGATCCGTGCCAGCTCCAACGAGAGCTGGTCACGGCCTCTGATGGTGTTGGGTGTAAAAGGTTTTAGTGACACCCGTCCCAGGTAGGAGGCCAGCTCGTCCTCGCTCATGTCACTGAGCAGGATTTTACCGATGGCGGTGCAGTACAGCGGGATGGTCTTGCCCACCCGTGAGTACATGCGGATGGTGAAGGAGGACTCCTTCTTCAATACGTAGACCGCCTCATCCTCCTCCAACACCCCCATATGCACCGTCTCGCCCAGTTCATCACAGAGGTCTTGGGCGATCGGGTTGGCAAGGTTGATCAGATCGAGGTGCTCAAGCCCACGGCTGCCGACACTGAACATCTTCAACGTGAGGCTGTACAGGTCGGACGGGTCACGGTGGACATAGCCGAGGCTGACCAACGTCGAGAGGAAGCGCAGCAGCGTCGCCTTGGGTAGGCCGGTATTCTTTGCCAGGCTCTCCAGGTTGATCGAGCGGTGGCGGCTGAGCGCCTCCAGGATCGCGATGGTCCTGATGACCCCGCTGGTCTGCTGGCGCTCATCCTTGCTGCAAGTCTCCTTCTTCACCACCTCAGCCCTCAAAGTATGCTTTGGCGTTGTTGAAGCTGATATCTGCGACGAAGCGGCCAAGCAGATCCAGGTCATAGGGGATCTCCCCCTCCTCGGCCCAGGTACCCCAGATGTTGCACATGATGCGGCGGAAGTATTCGTGGCGGGGGTAGGAGAGGAAGGAGCGACTGTCGGTGAGCATCCCCACGAATCGGGAGAGCAGGCCGACGTTGCCCAGAATTTTCATCTGCTCCTCCATCCCATCCTTGTGGTCGGCGAACCACCAGGCGCTGCCTAGCTGCATCTTGCCTTTCTGCCCGTCCTGGTAACAGCCCATCAAGGTCGCCAAAGAGTAGTAGTCCTTGGGGTTGAGGGTGTAGAGGATCGTCTTGGGGACTTCGCCAGTAAGAGAGAGGTTGTTCAAGAACGCCGAGAGCTTGGCGGCGATGTTGGTGTCATGGGACGCGTCGTAGCCGGTGTCGGGGCCAAGGGCGGCGAACATCTTGCCGTTGTTGTCCCTGATGGCGGCAAAGTGCAGCTGCATGGCGATGCCGTCCTTCGCGTAGGCACGGGCCAAGGCAGTGAGGATGAAGGTCTTGTACGCCTCGATCTCCTCGTCGGTCAGGACAGAGCCCTCCATCTTCTTGGCAAAGATCGCATTGACCTGTGCCTCGCTCTTGAAGACCGCCACCGAGGTGGAGAGGGCGTGGTCGCTGGCCCTACAGCCCATTGAGATGAAGAACTCAAGACGCTTGATCAGTGCACTTGCGACATCGGAAGCTGATGTGATCGCCATCTCTGCCGCTATCGAGAGCCGAGCGATGTAGGCGCCAAAGTCATCCTTTTCGATGTTCAGGGCCTTGTCAGGGCGGAACGAGGGGATGACTTTGCTTGGAAAATCACGCTGCTGTGCGATGTTCTTGTGCCAGGCAAGGTCGTCTGCCGGATCGTCGGTGGTCCCGACGGCGTAGACCTTGAACTGGCTCATGATGCCTTTGACGCTGAGGGCCTCGTTCTCCTTGAACTGGCGGTTGGCCTCATCGTAGATCGCCTTGGCGCTTCGGCTGTTGAGCGGCTCGGTGATGCCGAAGTAGCGCTGCAGCTCCAGGTGAGTCCAGTGGTAGAGCGGGTTGCCCATCGAATGCTCCAGGGTGTCTGCCCAGGCGAGGAACTTGTCAAAGGGATCAGCACTCTTGCCGGTGATCAAGGCTTCATCGATGCCGTTGGCACGCATGGCGCGCCACTTGTAGTGGTCGCCGCCAAGCCATGCATCGGTGATGGTGCCAAAGCGCTTGTTGGTGGCGATCTCCTCGGGGATCAGGTGGCAGTGATAGTCGTAGATCATCTGATCCTTTGCATAGTCGTGGTAGAGGATCTGGGCTGTCTTGGTCTTCAAAAGGAAATTCTCGTCCATGAATTGTTTCATCGGGTACTCCTTGGTCAAAGGATGACTCCATCCTTGAAAATGGATATCTCAGCATATCCGTTGATCTCATTCTGAGCCCTCTTCTCGCCACTTGCAATGGCGCTGATGAGCGCTATCAGGTCATTGAGGACGACATCGCCCTCCTGTCGTAGCAACCGACCCCCATCAAAGTCGATCCAGTTGGCCTTCTTCTCAGCCAAAGCAGTATTGCTGGAGATCTTGATCGTCGGAACCGGGGCTCCAAGGGGGGTGCCTCGGCCGGTGGTAAAGAGGATGATGTGTGCGCCACTGGCTGTCAAGGCGGTGGTGGAGACAATATCGTTGCCCGGTCCCGAGAGGAGGGTGAGCCCGCGCTTGGTGACGCGCTCACCGTAGGCGATCACATCGGTGATCATCGCCTCGCCTCCCTTCTGGATGCATCCCAGGCTCTTATCCTCAAGCGTCGAGATACCTCCCTCCTTGTTCCCCGGCGACGGGTTCTCGTAGACGACCTGGCCGTGAGCGGTAAAGTACCGCTTGAAGTCGTTGATCAGCTTCACTGTCTTCTCAAAGACCTCGCGGTCGACGGTGCGGTTCATCAACAGCTGCTCGGCGCCGAACATCTCTGGTACTTCGGTGAGGATGGCGCTGCCGCCCATAGCGGTGAGGGCATCGCAGAAGCGGCCGACCAGCGGGTTTGCGGTGATGCCGCTCATCCCATCCGATCCGCCACACTTGAAGCCGACGATGAGGTTGTCCATGCCGACCTCCTCCCTTCGATCCTCCTTCATCGCCTCGTACAGCTCACCGATCATGGCCTTGGCCGCCTCGAGCTCGTCGTCGACGCTTTGGGTGGTGAGAAACTTCACCCGCCGCTCATCGACGGGCCCGAGCAGCTGCTTGAAGGACTCAGGGGTGTTGTTCTCACAGCCGAGGGAGAGGACCAGCACCCCACCTGCGTTGGGATGGTGGACCAGGTCAGCGAGGATAGTACGGGTGTTCTGGTGGTCATCACCGAGCTGGGAGCACCCCCACGGGTGGGTCCACACGTGGATGCCATCGTAGAAGGGAGCGCTCTTGAGACTCTGGTCCGCCCAGCGGACCAGGATCTCAGCGGTGCGGTTTACACAGCCGACAGTAGGCACGATCCAGATCTCATTACGGATCCCGATCGTCCCGTTTGCGCGCTTGTACGCCTTGATGGTGGGCACCTTTGTCTCCCAAACGCGTTTGAGATCGGCAGCCTTCTGCTGTGCATGGGCCACTGCCTCCTCGTCCCAGCTATACGCACCCTGCTCCTCTAGGAGCGTGCGGATGTTGGTGTCATGGACGTGCATACCAGCCTTGATGGCGACTGTAGCCGCCCCGATGGGAGCGCCGTACTTGATGACCGGCTCACCAGTTTCGATCGCCCTGAGGCTGAACTTGTGCCCCTGGGGAATCGCTTCGGTGAGGGTGAGCGTCAAATCCTCGATTGTCACGACAGTGCCTGCTTGTAGCGGAGAGACCGCAACCGCGACCGAATCATTTGGATGCACTCTCAAATAGGGGGCATTGTTCATATCACCTCCTTGATAGCCTCAGCCATACCAACCGTCCAGATCGAGCGCAGGTAGTGTGCTACCTCTGCCTCCAAATCGGCGACCTCGGTGAGGTCCTGGCCCCACCATCGACTTTGGGAGAGGGTAGCCTTGGCAAGGCGCTTGGCCTTCTCTTCGACGGTGGAGGCGATGCTGTACTGCGTTTGGAAGAAGTCGAGGATCTCCTGGTTGTCCTGGATGAGGTACGCAACTCCGCTACGCATGCCCTTTAAGGCGCTGCCTTCAAACTCGATGCCCTCATAGAAGCTGATCAGGGCAGCGAGGGAGAAGACCAGGCGCCTGGGTAGGCTCTGATGCTTGTCGATGTAGCCAAGCAGTGACGGCAGGTTGCGCGTCTTGAACTTCGAGACGGAGTTCAGCGAGATGGAGAGCAGCTGGTGGGGGTTGTACGGGTTCTCAAAGCGCTCCAGCACATCGGCGGCAAAACTCTCAAGCTCCTCTTTTGACCCGTCCATCGAGGCGATGATCTCCTCGAAGATGCCGTTGTACATGAAGGGGTAGAGCAGCGTCTTGTCGGCGATGCAGTCCTGCACTGTCTCCAAGCCTGCCTGATAGGCTGCCAATACGCTCATCGTGTGTGCTCCGTTGAGGATCCGTACCTTACGGGTGCGGTAGAAGCTCATGTCGTCGGTCCAGATGACGTTCAGGCCGGCAGAGTCAAAGGGCAGCTCATCGCTGTAGGAGCGCTTCTTGTACTCGATGACCCACAGATGGAAGATCTCGGCACTGACCATGACCTTGTCGCTGTAGCCCAGGCGCGCCTGTAGGGCGTCAGATTCGGCCCTCGGGTAACCGGGGACGATCCGGTCGACCAGTGAGTTGAGGAAGTCACACGCCTCCTCGACCCAGGTGATGAACGCTTCTCCAAGCTCCCATTCGATTGCGTGGCGCAACACGATCTGGCGTAGCATCTCCCCGTTCTTGTCGATCAGTTCGCAGGGGATGAAGACCAGGCCCTTTGAGCGGTCACCGTCGAAGATCTGGTAGCGACGGTAGAGCAGGGCGCAGACCTTGGCGGGGAAGGAGTGTTGCACCGTCTCTTCGGTCAACGCCTCTTGGCTATAGGCGATGCCCGCTTCGGTGGTATTGGAGACAACGAAGCGCAGATCAGGGCTTGCAATCACATCTTGGTAGGCGTTCCATCCTGCCTCCTCATAGGGATTGAGTACCCTGCTGAGGCTGGTGATGGTCCTCAGCTGCTCGACCCGCTCTCCGCCCTGCACCCCGCGTAGCACGGTGGTGTAGAGCCCACGCTGGCCATTGATCATCTCCCCCATGCCCTGGGCGATTGGCTGGACAGCGACAACGTTGCCACAGAAGGCTCCTTGTTCGTTGAGGATGTCGACCATCCAGTCGACGAAGGCGCGCAGGAAGTTCCCCTCGCCAAACTGAAGGATCCGTTCAGGGCGGCTGACCGGTGTGTGTAGATCGACGATTGATTTCACGACGTTTGCTCCTTTGCAATGATAGGTGACGGATGTGATTTTCCAAACAGGAGGGAGGCCATCAAAGCGGCGGTGCTCTGCTGGAAGACGATGCCAAAGATCACCGGCAACGCCGTTGTCGGTGGAAAGTACTGGATGGCGAGAACGAGGGCGGCGCTGATGTTACGCATCGAGATGGCGAAGGTCAGGCTGACTGTCTCCTGTCTCTCAAAGCCGAAGAGGCGGGCAAGAGAGGCTGCGATCGGATAGCCGCTGATGGCCAACAGCAGCGATGAGAGGGCGATCGCTGCATACGAGAGCGAGAGGTTTGCCAGCAGCTGCTCACTGACCGCCGCGGTGTTGATGATGACGATCATCACCAGCGCAATCTTGGAGAAGGGCTTCAGTGAGGGTGTGATACGGACAGTCACCCGAGCGCCACTGAGGGTGTTGATCACCGAGCCGATCGTGGTGGGGATGACGACCAGCGTCAGCAAGGAGATCATCATCCCGCGGCTGTCAATGGCTACGGACGCGCCACCGAGGGTCTTGACGATCAGGGGGGTGGCAAGGGGGGCGATGAGGGTGCCCAGTAGGATGATGGTCAGCGACAGCGGCTCATTTCCCTTGTAGATCGAGCTCCAGATATAGCCGGTCAGGGCAGTGGGGATGGCCGTCAACAGGACAATACCGGTCTTGATCTCGGCGTTGGAGCCAAAGGCAAGGGAGGCGAAAAGCCAGCTGACCATCGGCATAATCACCGTCGAGCCGACGAGGAAGACGAGCAAGGCCTTTGGCCGTTTGACTACAGAGCCGAATTGGCTAGCGGAGATCCCCAGCCCTCCGATGAAGGTGATGGTGGCAAAGAGGAAGCCGGTCCATGAACCAAGAGCTTGGACCCGATTGCCCAGGATGAGGCCAAAGAGGACCCCCAGCGGGGTGAGAGCTGGCATCAGGCGATCGAGGGTGGTGTTCAGGGCAGTGAGCTTCTGCTCGATAGTTCGAAAATGAAACATCGTTCCAAAGAATACCCCTTGCCCCTTTGGGCTGTCAAGCTCAATGAGCTATGGTATAGTCGACCTTGATGGACAGCGAACACCAAACCCCACAGCGCGTTGGCTTACTGGTCGCCTCGGTGCACACCGGCTCCTCACTCAGTCTCTGGCAGGAGGTAGCCAAGGAAGCACAAAAGAGCGACTCTTCGCTCTTTGTCTTCGCAGGCGGGCGCCTAGAGAGCCCTGAGGGGCAGGAGTATCTGCGCAACTGTATCTATGATTTGGCCAACGGCGAGAACATCGATGCCCTGATTTCCTGGAGCAGCGCCCTGGGCGGATACGTGGAGGCCTCTGAGGTCCTAAGTCTCTTGGAGGGGCTCGGTCCGATGCCCACTGTCTCCATCGGGATCAAGAAACCAGGATCCCCATCGGTCTCGTTTGACGCCTATGCCGGTATCCAGTCGGTCGTCCTGCATGCCATCGGCTGCCACAACGCAAAGCGGATCGCCTTCATCCGTGGGCCAGAGAACCACTATTCGGCCCAGGACCGCTGGCGCGCCTACACCGATAGCCTGACCCAAGGAGGCATCGCCCAAGATCCGCGCCTGGTCAGTGACCCGATGGCGTGGACCGAGGGGGCGAAGGCCGTCGACCAGCTGGTAGTGGAGCGTGGCCTGATCCCGGGCGTCGATTTTGATACATTGATCTGCTCCAGTGACATGATGATGTTCGCCGCCTCCAAACGGCTGCAAGCGCTGGGCTACACCATCGGCGAGCAGCTGAAGATCGCCGGCTACAACGATAGCCGGGAGAGCCGGTTGCTGAGTCTTGCGGCAACCACGGCCCGGATGCCGGTGCGTGAGCTCGCCCAGCTCTCCTTCTCTCTCTTGATGGCCCTATTGGCCAACAAAGGCTCCAAGGCCTTGGACATCGTGCTCCCATCACAGCTGGTCGTACGCCGCTCCTGCGGTTGTCGCTATTCGCTCGGCACTATCGAGCAGGCACGAAAGGCGATCGGACAGATGAGCCGATACATCGATTGGGTCACTCGATCACTGTTGCTCACCGAGGACGAGACCGAGTACGTGCGGACCCTGTTCACGCGCCAGGGGATAGGTGAGCGGCAGTACCTGCCGTTCATCGAGGAGGTGGTCCACCGCTACCTCGATGGCGACGGCGATCCGAACTTGCTCAGTGAGGCACTCTTCTTCTACTGTGAGTTCTTTGCATCTCCTGCCTTCCGTCAAGGAGGAGCTCTGACCGTCGCCGAACTTTTCGTACGCCAACGGGACCTGGTCGCCCATGAGCACGCCTACGAGGTATCGACCCAGGCCCGTCGTCTCGATGACCTGAAAGGTGACCTGCTCAGCCTCAGGTCGGTGGATGCGATTCCGTCTCTGCTGAAGCGCCATCTGGCGGATCTGGGGATCGAGCAGGGATACCTGGTCCTCTACAGCGGAGATGGATCGTCGTTCGTCGGCGGGTTTGCCAATGGCAACCTGATCGACGGGCAGTGCTCCTTCGCAAAGGAACTGCTGCTGCCTCCCGCCCTCAACCGTTCGCTGATCAAGGCCGTCTACGTCGTCGAGCCGCTCTACATGGAGAACCAGCCGCTCGGCTACCTGGTGTTGGCCACTGTCCGCTATAGCGGCTCATTGATGGAGGAGATTCGCAGCGCTGTCAGTAGTGCAGTCAAGGGGGCACTGCTGCTCGATGCCGCAAATCGTGCCGCCGAGGAGGCAGAGCGAGCAAATGCTGCGCGCTCTGTGTTTTTCGCCAATATCGGCGAGGGGCTGAAGGAGCCGCTCAAGGAAGCCATGACACTATTGGCCAAAAACGCTGGGCCTGGGTGTGAGGAGGTGCAGCAACAGATCGCCCACGCCTCCCACCTGGTACAGC
>LVBE01000100.1 GCA_001603105.1 Spirochaetales bacterium Spiro_03 | reverse complement strand
GTGTAGTGGGGTACACGGGAGTATTCTTAAGCAAGAATGAGAAATACTCCAAACTTACTCGGGTACTTAGGTGGGGATACCCTCAAAGGTTATTGTTCCAGTCATCGTAAATGTTTCGCCATTGAATACGATAGTAGCTGAGTACGTTGTGCTCTTGCCGGTTCCAATCTCTGTACGAACTTGTGTTGCAATCTCTGTCAAGCTTGCATCAGTGAACGAATCGAGATTAAAATATGCATTGTTCGCTATCTTCAATTTTGTTCCAGCCGCTGTCTTGTTCTGGAAAGTGGCATACAATGATTTTGCTTTCGCTTTAATGTCGGAGACACTCTTTCCATCGACAAAAGTCACGGTCAGATTGTCACCGGAATTTGTCAGTGTGGCTACTCCTGTCTTACCAACCTCACTTTTGAGGAGGTCAATAAAATCAGCCTTATTATCCACAGTCGGCTCCGGCTCACACCCCACAAACAAAGGTATTACGAGTGCGGTGATTATCAATACAAACAATAATTTCTTTGAAACCTTTCCCATATCCAACCTCCTTGGGGATGTGTACCTACTTCGTTAATATAGTATTGCACTCAAATTGTCAGAACACAAGAGCAGAGTAATAGTGACTTTATTATGCTGTTCCGCTCATTGCTTTGTCCCTTAAAAACCTTTAGCGTAGTGACGAGAGTGGCTGGGAGTAATCATGATGAAGAGTCAGAAGAGAGATACTGACAAACCCAAAGTACTGTTGGAGTTGCGCAATGTCAGTAAAATCTATCGTATTCCAAAGAATGGATCGATTGTGGCAGTCGAATCAGCATCCTTTGTTGTCCATGAGGGTGAGTTCGTTACCCTCATTGGCCCCTCCGGTTGCGGCAAGTCCACGACATTGAGAATCATTGGAGGATTCATCAAGCCTACCGCCGGTGAAGTATATATCGAAGGCAAGCTCGTCAATGACCTTGGGCCCGAAGAGCGTAACATCCCGATGGTCTTTCAGAACTATGCTCTCTTTCCCCACCTCACCGTCTTTGAAAATATCGCCTATGGCTTGAAAGCACGACGGCTGCCCAGTGACGCCGTCGCCCATGATGTTGCCATGATGTGCCAGATGCTCAACCTTGTCGGTACCGAGTCACGCTTTCCCTCCGAACTCTCCGACGGCCAGCAGCAACGAGTTGCTCTTGCCCGGGCTCTGGTCCTCAAGCCAAAGATCCTCCTCTTTGATGAACCGCTCTCAAACCTTGATGCACGACTGAGAATCCAGACCCGAGCTGAGATCAAGCGGATGCAGCAGATTCTCAATATCACCGCCCTGTATGTCACCCATGACCAAGCAGAGGCGCTCGGAAGCCCAGACCGTGTCATTGTGATGAATAACGGACAGATCATCCAGGAAGGAAACCCTCGGGAGGTCTATGACCGTCCACGCACCCCCTTTGTCGCTGACTTCATATCCAATGCAAACTTCTATGATGCCTATGTTCTTTCAGTGGGTGAACGTGATGTGCTCATCAGCGTCCAGGAGCTGGAGTTCTCGGTTCCGTTGGCCAATTGCGACCATATCCCTGCACGTGACGATGTGCTGTTGGTTGCCATAAACCCAATTACCATAGCCTTGGCGCCTTTGGGCACTTCCCTGGGGCAGATGCAGTGTGAAGGGGAGATCGAACACTCTCTCTTTGGTGGACACTCCCTTCAATATACGGTCCGCTTTGGGAGCACCACCATCAGGGTGGTACACCCCAACATCCAAGGTTCCGAGGTGCAATATAGCGTGGGGAGCATGGTGAGCCTGACCTTCAACCCCACTTCGTTCCGTCTGTATGAAGTGAAGGGGTAGCATGATGCGAAGACTAAAGACTCTGCTGCTCTTTTGTGGTGAACATCTGACGATCGGTGTACTAGCTGCCCTCATTCCTTCACAGCCAATCTCAATCTCTTCGTTGGTGCTCTTCATCGCCCTGCGATATAGCCACACTCCCCCTAAGAGGACCTTCGATCTTCTTCGCATCACACTAGGTCCTCTCTTGCTATCGGCGCCTATCCTCCTCGTACGCCCGGACCTGTTGCCACTGTGGCAGCTGGCAGTGATTCTCTTTGCTTCAGCCTTCCTCTCGGTAGGATATAAGAGCCGTCGATTGTTGAGACAACGGGCCAGCCATACACTGACCAAGGAGGCGTATGACCGGATGATCGCCACCCTAGCCCATGAGATTCGCACGCCACTGACCATCATGCAGACGACCCAGCAGGTTCTTATCAGTCAGAGCCCGGGACCATTGAATCCACGACAGTTGAAGTTCATGGAGTCGGTGTACATCAATACGCAACGCCTCATCTCCTTCAGTGAGAATATGCTCAGCTTGATCAAGCTGCAGCAGCAATGGAGGCCGAATCTCAATCAGAGTATTGACCTGCGAGTTTTGGTGCGTCATGTCGTAGAGACGATGCAGCCAATGATAGATCTGAAGAATCAGCAGATCCGCTACTCCTTTCCTGCCTTGCTCTCCAGGCCCAAGGCAGACGAGTCGTGGATTCACCAAGTACTCGTAAACCTCGTGCACAATGCCTCCAAGCACACCGATGAGGGTGGAATCATCCTCATCACCACTACCCAGGATGATAATCAGGTAGTGGTGACCGTCACCGACAACGGACAAGGGTTGAGCGGGATGAAGCGATCGACGCTCTTTGAGGAGTTCTACCAGGAAGGTCAGGAGCAGAATATCTACCAAGATGGGTATGGCCTTGGCTTGGCGATCGTGCGCACCGTCATCGAGCGCCATCATGGTCACGTTTACATCACCAGTTCTAAGAAACTTGGGACCATGATATCATTTACCTTGCCAGCGGAGGCACACCAATGAGAGCAAAGATACTCATCGTCGATGACGAGCAAGATATCCAAGATATCCTCTGCTTTGTTCTCGCCGATGCAGGGTATGCGGTGCAATCTACCGGCCGTGGTGATGAAGCGTTGCAGATAGCCAGGCAATGGGTCCCCGATATCGTCATCCTCGATATTGGCTTGCCTGGCCTCAGTGGGCTTGAGCTCTGTCCCCTCTTGGTCGATCTCTCCATTCCCGTCATCGTCCTCAGCTCCCACGACCGCGATGACCAGATCATCGAAGGCTTGGAAGTGGGAGCAGAGGACTATGTCTCAAAGCCCTTCAACCTGAAGGAGCTGCAGCTGCGTATCGAGAAGATCATCCGACGGACCGGGGGAGGGGAAGCCGCCCAACGCATCACCATCGATGTGTTGGTCGTTGACCTTAAGCGACAGCAGCTCTTCATCGATGGACAAGAGGTCTCCCTCACCCCTACCGAGTTCAAGATCATCGAAATCCTGGCAAAGAATGCCCATACCCCCGTGTCAAGCGAGGTGTTGTTGCGACAGGTGTGGAACGCCGAGGAGTGGATTCAGGGCACCGAGATGGTGAAGGTGAATATCAGTAGGCTGAGAAAGAAGATAGAGGTCGACCCAGCCAACCCCCGCTACCTGCTCAATCGCTGGGGATATGGGTATTTGCTCACTGCCCCTTAAATTGTAACGGTATTGTAACTTGATGCGTTGTCACTACAGGCCCACACTGAGAGTGGGCCCGGGTCTTTGTTGACTTTCAGGCCGACAATATTCGTACGCTCATGATCCAAGGAGGAATGTCATGAAACAGGTACTGAAACGATTGGTGGTCATCAGCCTCGTCATCCTCACTGCCACTGCGCTTTTTGCTGCAGGAGTAAAGGAAGAGAAGAAGGTTGGAGGGAGTTTGAACGTCTACTCCATCATGCCTGAGAAGTATGCGACCAAGATCTTTGAAGAGTTTACCAAGGACACCGGCATCAAGGTGAACTTCGTCCGCCTCTCCTCAGGTGAAGCGCTTGCCCGCCTCATTGCAGAGAAGGCGAACCCTCAGGTCGACGCACTGTGGGGCGGTCCGGCTGATACCTATGAAGCCGGCATCCTTGAGGGCGTCTTTGAGTCCTATGTCCCCTCTGAAGCGGCCAAGGTCCCTGCCCAGTTCAAGTCCCCCGATGGCTATTGGACCGGCATTGGCATCATCCCCTTAACCTTCTTGACCAACGCCAAGTTCCTCAAGGATCATGGATTGAACCCGCCGACCAGCTGGAATGACCTGCTCGATCCAGCGTACAAGAATGGCTTGCAGATGGCCGACGTACGCACCAGTGGCACCGCTACCGAGCGCATCTACTCCTTGGTTAATATCTGGGGAGAGGATGAAGCGTACCGCTACCAGAAGAAGCTTCACGAGAATATCCAGCTCTACACCAAAGGTGGTGCCGGTGGTGCGATGCCCATCGCAACCGGTCAAGCTGCAAGCGGCGTCTTCTACATCGTTGACGCATTGGACATCCAACAGCAGGGCTATGACCTGGTCATCTCCTACCCCAAAGAAGGTGTGAGCTATGGCGTCGAGGGTTCGGGCATCGTCAAGGGTGCGAAGAACCTCGAGGCTGCAAAGGCCCTGATGGACTGGGCGTCCACCAAGCGCCTCGGTGATGTGATGGTCGCCAACCTAATCAACTACATCCCCACTCGTCCCGACGTTGTGGTCACCAACCCTGCCTTGGATATGTCCAAGGTCAAGCTGATCGACGTCAACATCGCCTGGAAGGGTGAGAAGCGCAACTACTTCGTTGAGCGATGGATCGAAGAGGTCATCCAGAATTGACCGATCGTCGGTGATCTGGAACACTATCGCAATGGGGGTCGTCGGCCACTGGCGATGGCCCCCGCTCGAATCGAGAAGGAAGATGAGATGAGAATACCCGCCCTGCCCAAGTCGACCAAGCGATCGCTGATCAAGAGCGATCCGGTGCTCTATAGTGCAATGGTAGCCGTGTGGCTCTCCTTTGCTGTGTTCATCTTCCTACCCTTGCTCTCACTGCTGTGGACCACCTTTTTTGTGAACGGCACCTTCTCCTTTGCCAACATCAAGAAGGTATGGAGCGCCAAGTACAACGTACGAGCCCTCTACGGAAGTCTGATCCTCGCCACAGCGGTAAGCGTCTCCGGGACCCTCTTGGGCTACATTTTTGCCCTCGCGGTGACTCGTACCACGCTTCCCAAGCCACTGAAGGTGTTGCTCGGTGCAGTTACCATCCTCCCTTTGATATCCCCGCCGTTTACCAGCTCGATCTCTTTGACCCTTGCCCTCGGGCCCAATGGGATGCTGCTCAAGGCGCTGGGGATCAAGAACTTCTCAATCTACGGCTTCATCGGAATCTGGATCAGTGAGACACTGACGTATTTTCCGGTTGCCTTCATGGTCATCAGCGCCATCCTCAACACGATGGCTGCCACTCTAGATGACGCAGCGCTCTCACTGGGAGCCTCACGGTGGCGGATGCTGCGCACCGTCACCATCCCCCTCTCTCTGCCGGGAATCGGCAACTCGATTCTCCTGCTCTTCGGCGCCAGCCTCGCTGACTTTGCCACCCCCTTGATCCTTGGCGGTCATACCTTCCCGGTCCTGCCTACCGAAGCGTACCTATTGATCACTGGGATGTTCGACCTGAAAGGAGGGGCGGCGCTCTCCTTCCTACTCCTTGTTCCGGCTCTCGTCGTCTTCTTCCTGCAGCGCCAGCTTTTGGGTACGAAGAGCTTTGTCTCGGTCACGGGCAAGAACGGAGCCCGTACCGAGTTCGCCCAACTACCCAAGACGCTGGTGGTAGCCATTTCGGCGATCTGTACCATCATGGTCGTCTTCATCATTTACTTGTATGCCATCATCCTGTGGGGGTCGTTCGTTAAAGTGTGGAGTGTGAATAACACCTTCACCTTTGAACATTATCGCTACGTCTTCAAGCATGGGCGCAAGGCGATCGGCGATACCCTGCTCATTGCCTTCCTCTCCACGGTCATCGGCTCGGTCCTTGCCGTGGTCATCGGCTACATCACCCAGCGTAAGACATTCATTGGCAAGCGCTTCATGGAGTTCAGCAGCATGCTCAACTACGCCCTGCCGGGGACGGTCGTCGGTATCGCCTACATCATCGGCTTCAACCGCAAGCCCATTCTCCTTACCGGGACATTGACGATCCTCGTAGCAGCCTATGTCTTTCGTTACTATGCAACCGGCATCCGATCGGTGGTCGCCTCCCTTGAACAGATCGACCCCGCCCTTGAAGAGGCATCGCTGAGCCTCGGGGCAGGGACGCTGCGTACCTTCACCCACGTGACCATCCCCCTGATCATCCCTGCGGTCTTTGCAGGAATGCGCTACCTCTTCATCCACTGCATGACAGCCATCAGTGCGACGATCTTCCTTGTCTCGGTACGCTGGACACTGCTTACAACCCGGATCCTTGAGTCGATGACTGAACTGCAATTCTCCCAGGCATCCGCCTTCTCCATTGTCTTGATCGTAATCGTCTTCGCCGCCGATGCCATCATGCATCGTGCACTGGGGATGATCACCGCAAACTTCCACCGCCCGCAGGAGGCTTCCTATGAAATCATCGGCGCTTGAACTCAAACAGGTCTCCAAGACCTTCACCAAGGATGGGCAGACCGTCAACGCTGTCCAGTCGGTTGACCTCACCGTCGAGCAAGGTGAGCTGGTCACCTTCCTCGGACCGTCAGGGTGTGGCAAGACAACGACGCTTCGCATGGTCGCTGGCTTTGAGCTACCCACCGCGGGGGAGATCACCATCCAGGGCAAGGATATGACCAACATGCCGGTCAACAAGCGTGGTATCGGTTTTGTGTTTCAGAACTACGCTCTCTTTCCCCACATGAGTGTCTATGGCAACGTCGCCTACGGCCTGAAGGCACGGGGTGAGCGGACCCGAGATATCGGAGAGAAAGTGCGCTCTGCGCTCAAGCTTGTTGGCCTGGCCAACACGGAGAACCGCTATCCCAACCAACTTAGCGGGGGCGAGCAACAACGGGTTGCCCTCGCCCGAGTCATCGTCATGGAGCCCAATCTGCTGTTGATGGATGAGCCGCTATCGAACCTTGATGCCAAGCTTCGCCTCCATATGCGTACCGAGATCAGGGCCCTGCAGAAGAAGCTCGGCATCACCTGTCTCTATGTGACCCACGACCAAAGTGAAGCGCTCACCATGGCCGACCGTATCGTTGTGATGAACAAGGGTAGGGTCGAGCAGGTTGGCACTCCCTTTGAGATCTACAGCAATCCGCAGTCGGTTTTTGTCGCCGACTTCATCGGTCAGGCCAACATCGTTGAACTGCAGATCGTATTGGCCGAGCAGGAGACCCTCACCGCTCAAATTCCAGGAGGAGGGACCTTCAAAGCCCGTGCCCTTCGCCCGGACCACCATGTGCAGGGCTCTGAGCTCTACCGCACAGGACAGTCTGCGGCTTTGGTCATCAGGCCGGAGAACATCCTTGTCCAAGATCCATCATCAGAAGACGGAACATTTCCGGCCCATGTGCGCTCTTCGATCTATGTAGGCAGCCACGTTGAGTACGAGCTCGTCCTTGCCAATGGGACGGCCATCAAGGCGATGGTCCCCTTCAGCAGGGGCATGCATATCTACGAGCAACAGGAGCAGGTATCCTTGCTCTTTGATGCTACTGCCACAGCGTTCCTCCCGCTCTGAGGGTCCACATTCGTTGTGCATAGGCCGCCGCTCGTCATTGATCGGGGGCCTTTGTTATCTAAACTTGAGATCAGCAATGCATCAATTTGATATAACTATGCACCAATCTCATATAGATAGGTGGAAAAAGCAGTGGTAGCATGACGCTATCAGGTGCATTCGATAATCGTGTATCCAATAGCTCCATCCGCACCTGAGAAGGAGATTGGACGATGCAATTGTTCACCAATGTAAAACTGGTCCTTGAAGACCGCATACTAAGAGACGGCCACCTCGTCGAAGATGGTGGGAAGATCGTGGCCTTTGGCCCCGGCAATGGCCGCGATGTATGGGCTGGCAAGGCTGCGACGATCATCGATGGAAAGGGATCCTACCTCTCCCCAGGTTTTGTCGACATCCACACCCACGGCAGCGGCGGACACGACTACATGGACGGCAGCGTCGAGGCGTTCGTCGAAGCCGCCAAGGCCCATATGCGCTATGGCGCCACCACGATCTTGCCGACGACCCTCGCTTCCACTGACGACGATCTTGGCCAAACCCTGGAGATCTTCAAGGCGGTGAAGAAGAACAAGGAAGGGATGCCACACCTGCCGGGACTCCACCTTGAAGGGCCGTACTTCAGTGCCAAGGAGAAGGGGGCGATGGAGGAGCGCTACCTACGCTTGCCCGATGAACGCCACTGGCGGCCTATCATCGAGGCAGCAGAGGGAGCGATCTGGCGCTGGTCGCTAGCCCCTGAGCTCGAGGGTGCCCTGCCCATGATCGACGCGTTGACCAGGGAGCGGATCATCCCCACAGCGGCCCACACCTCGGCGACGTACGACGAGATGAGTGCGGCCTTTGACCGGGGGATGACCCACCTGACCCACTTCTACTCGGCGATGTCGACCATCACGCGCAAGGGAGGATTTCGGATCCTCGGCGTCATCGAAAGCGCCTACCTCATCGACGGATTGACCGTCGAGATCATCGCCGATGGTCTGCACCTGCCGCCACCGCTCCTACGCCTGATCTTCAAGTGCAAGAACCACGACGAGATCTGCACGACCACCGACAGCATGCGGGCAGCGGGCCTTGGCGAAGGGCCGACGATCCTCGGTCCCATCAAGGGGGGCACGGAGGTCGTCGTCGAAGGCGGCATCGCCAAGATGCCAGACCGCACCAGCTTTGCCGGCAGCGTCGCCACCACCGACCGCCTTGTGCGGGTGCTGATGGAGCACGTTGGCCTGCCCTTGGAAGCGGCGGTGCGTGCGACCACGCTCCTGCCTGCCCGCTTCATGGGCCTAGGAGAGCAGACTGGCTCGATCGCAGTCGGCAAGGCCAGCGATTTGATCCTCTTCGATGAGGAGATCACCGTATCACGGGTCTTTGTCTCGGGAGTCGAGACGACCATATCATAAGAAGGAGTAGTAATGAGCATTACCGTTACCATTGCGGATAGTCCGCAACAGCTGGGCCAGAAGGCCGCCAAGAAGATAGCCGCCTTGCTCGGTGAGGCGATCGCAGCCTCCGGGGAGGCACGGATCATCCTCTCCACCGGCGCAAGTCAGTTTGAGACGATGGAGGCCCTCATCCAAAGCGATGTCGACTGGTCGAAGGTCGAGATGTTCCACCTCGATGAGTATGTGGACCTGCCAGAGAGCCATCCGGCAAGCTTTCGCAAGTACCTGAAGGAGCGCTTTGTCAGCAAAGTCGGCCTGAAGGCTGCCCACTTCGTCAGCGGTGAAGGGGATGTCGAGGCCAATATCGCCGCCCTGAACGCCGAGCTGAGAAAGAAGCCGGTCGATGTCGGCGTCATCGGGATCGGGGAGAACGGTCACATCGCCTTCAACGATCCTCCGGCGGACTTCGACACTGAAGAGCCGTACAAGGTCGTCGTCCTCGATGACCGCTGCAAGCAGCAGCAGGTAGGGGAGGGGTGGTTCCGCACCATCGCCGATGTACCGGTCACCGCCATCACGATGACCCCGCGCCAGATTCTCAGCTGCAAGCACATCGTCAGTTCGGTGCCCCACGCCGTGAAGGCTGAGGCGGTCTATAACACCCTCACCAAGGCCCTGGATCCGATGATCCCGGCCACACTCCTTAAGACCCACCCGGACTGGAACCTGTTCATTGACCGTGAATCAGCTGGCAAGCTGATTGCATGGTAAGCATAACAAATCCTACAACGTAGGAAGGAGGAACGAATGAAGAAACTGGCGACAATCCTTATTGTGTTGCTGCTGGCCACTGCCCTCTTTGCCCAGGGTGGTGCGGAGTCCAAAGGTGTGCTGAAGTTCAAACTTGCTGAGAACCAGCCCGCCAACAACCCCATCTCCAAGGGAATGTTGATGTTCGCTGACCTGGTCAAGGAGAAGACCGGTGGCAGTGTCCAGATCGAGGTGTACATGGATGCACAGCTGGGCAGTGAGAGCGAGACCATCGACCAGGTGCAGGCAGGAACCCTCGACCTGGCCCGCGTCAACACCTCGGCCCTCGCCTCGACCGCCGATGAGGTTGGTGTCTTCACCCTGCCGTACGTCTTCACCGGCATGGAGCAGAAGTACAAGGTCCTCGACGGTGAGATCGGCAAGGGTGTCATGGATGCCCTCGGCAAGTACAACATGGTCGGTCTTGAGTTCTGGGAAGCAGGTTCACGCAACTTCTACACCACCAAGAAGCCGATCAAGAGCGTTGCGGACATGAAGGGCCTGAAGGTCCGTGTCCAGCCCAGCGAAGTGGCCATCAAGATGGTTGAGCTGCTCGGTGGCGCCGCTACCCCGATGGCATATGGCGAGGTCTACCAGGGCCTGCAGACCGGCGTCATCGACGCGGCGGAGAACGACTTCGTCTCCTACTACACCAGCGGTCACTACGAGGTAGCCAAGTACTTCTCCCTCGACGGCCACATGGCT
This sequence comes from Spirochaetales bacterium Spiro_03, assembly GCA_001603105.1. Classification (GTDB taxonomy): domain Bacteria; phylum Spirochaetota; class Spirochaetia; order Sphaerochaetales; family Sphaerochaetaceae; genus Sphaerochaeta. The sequence continues at coordinate 3,093 of LVBE01000100.1, read as the reverse complement.
CCTCCGGCGATCGTCATCATGAGCTCCAAGGCATGGGCCAAGCTCAACGACAGCCAAAAGAAGGCGTTCCGCGAGGCAGCATTCGAGGCTTCCCGCTGGCAGCGCAAGGCGATGGATGACTTCCAGAACGAGAGCCGGGCAGCCGTAGAGGCAGCTGGCTGTCAGATCTTCGATGTCGATGCCAAGGCCTTCCAGAATATGGTCAGCCCGATGTATGACATGTACCCGCAGTACAAGAGCGTCATCGAGAAGATCAAGGCAACCAACTAACAACTGTGCTGTGGTGGGCTTTGTCAGCAAGGCCCACCCACCCTCTTTGGAGTAGTGTATGAACAACTTACAACCTACGGTGCAGAAGATCCGGGATGCGCTACAGAAGGTGGTCAACGTCGAGCGGTACATCTGTACCGTCACCCTGATCATCGTCACCCTGATCACCTTCGTGCAGGTGACGATGCGCTTCGTCTTCAGGGCCCCGTTCTCCTGGTCCGAGGAGGTCACCCTGATGTTCCTCGTCTGGTTTGGCTACCTATGCATGGCCATCGACATCTTCACCGATGACCACGCAGCGCTGTATTTTTTGCACAAACATCTCAATCCCACGCTGAAGAAGGGCGCTGACCTCATGCGCCACGGCCTCTTGGCTTGGTTCTTCAGCCAGATGATCCGCTATGGGTGGATGATCACCAAGCTCAACGCCCCCAAGCGGATGCCGGCTGCGAAGTTCAGCCAGGCGCTGATGTACGCCCCCCTGGTCGTCGGCGGCATCCTGATGCTCATCTATTCACTGGTCAACTTGGCCACTACGATTCTCACCCCCCGCTCTTCCTATCACAAGGATGGAGGGACACCGGCTACGGCCGAAGAGCTCATGGTTGAGCGCGGAGGTACCCTATGAGCCCGACAATTGGCATTCTGATCCTCTTCTCTAGCCTCGTCATCCTGATGATCCTGCGCTTTCCGATCTCCTTCGCCCTCGGGGTGGCAAGCCTCTTCACTGGCCTCTACCTGGGCATCCCGTTCTTCAACCTCTTTCAGAAGATGGCGACCGGGATCACCAGCTTCACCTTCATGTGTGTGCCGTTCTTCATCATCATGGCACAGATCATGACCGATGGCGGCATCAGTGACCGGCTGACGAACTACGCCAACGTCCTCATCGGACGGGTGCGCGGCGGCACGGCCCTGGTCAACTGCCTGGTGTCGATGTTCTTCGGCGGCATCAGCGGCTCGTCGATCGCCGACGTCTCATCCATCGGCTCCTTCCTCATCCCATCGATGATCAAGGAGGGCTATGATGCCGACTACTCGATCGCCGTCACGTGCACCAGCTCGGTGGAAGGGGTCATCATCCCTCCGAGCCAGAACATGATCTTCTACATCGTGGCGGCGGGCAGTGGCCTGTCGATCTCCACGATGTTCATGTGCGGCTACCTGCCCGGTCTGCTGCTCACCGTCGCCTTGATGGTCACAAGCTTCATTATCGCCGTAAAGAAGAAGTACCCGATCAGTGAGAGCAAGAGCTGGAAGGAGAACATCATCATCGTGCGTGAGTCGATCCTCGGCTTGGTCACGATCCTGATCGTCGCCGTCGGCATCATCGCCGGTGTTTTCACCGCCACCGAGGCCGGTGCGATCGCGGCAGTCTACGCTTTCATCATCACGACCTTCGTGTACAAGACGATGACGGTGAGAAAGCTGTTGACCACCTTGCTCAAGAGCCTGAAGACACTGGGCACCATCATGGCGATCATCGCCACCAGCAGCGCCTTCAGCTACTGCCTCTCTTATTTGCGCGTTCCCACCCTCGTCGCCCATGCCCTGATGAGCGTGTCGACCAATCCGGCGGTGGCGATGCTCTTGATGATCATCATCATGATCGTGCTTGGATGTTTCATGGACATGGGCATCCTCCTGATCCTGTTGACCCCGATCTTCTACCCGGTTGCGATGTCCTTCGGCTTCAACCCCTACCACTTCGGCCTGATCATGGTCCTGACGCTTGGCCTGGGTCTGCTCACCCCACCGGTTGGGACGAGTCTGTGGGCCGGGTGCGCGATCGCGAACGTGCCGATCGAGTCGGTCATCAAGGGGTTCATCCCCTTCTATTTGACCTACCTGGGAGTTTTGGTCATCATCGTCGTTTTCCCATCGATCACGCTGTTGGTGCCGTTGTCCCTCGGCTACGCAGTCTAAAGCGATCCTACCACCTGTCGACTAGCTCGACAGGTGGTTTCTATAGTGGGTAGGGGGAACGCCCATCACGCGTTTGAAGACCTGTGAGTAGTAGAGCGCACTGGCAAAGCCAGAGCGGTACGCTACCTCCTTCAGCCCGAGTTCCCCATTTTGCAGGAGGTTGCACGACGCCTTGATGCGGTAGTCGGTAACATACTCCTGCACACTCATCGAAAGATTGTTCATGAAGGCGCGGTAGAGCGAGGAGCGGCTGATCCCCGCCGCCTTGGCGATCTCATCGATGCTCATCTTCTGGCTGTAGTGCTCGGCGATGTATTGGCATGCCGCCTCAATGTACTCAAAGCCGGGATTCTGGATGAAGGCGCTCTTGGTCTGGCCCATCAGAAATGAGATGCACGTATAGAGCTTGCCGGTCATCGCAACAACCTGGGCCGGGCGGTCGCCACGGCTGTCGTAGATCTCGCCAAAGAGCGAAGCGATACGCTCGCGGCTCTGCAGAGGAGTCTGCACCACCGGCTTGATCGGCGAGAAGCCGATGGCATCGGTGAGCAGGCGGGCATCGCTGCCCGTAAAGCCGACCCAGCACAGCTCCCACGGATCTTGGCGGTCGGCTTTGGGGTAGATCTTCACGTTCGGATAGATCAAGAGCAGGTCTCCGACCTCAACCGGATGGGTCTTGTTGCTGGTACGCAGCACCCCCTTGCCTTTGAGGCAGAAGTGCAGGGTGTAGAAGGCTCGCACATCGGGGCCGTGGACAAAGCCCGGGGGGCTTTGTTCGGTGCCCACTGTCGTGACCACCAGGCTCGACATGCCGTGGAACTGATTGTAGAAGTAGTTCTTATAGGGGACAAATGTTGCCATGGCCTCAGCATAGCAAAGAGCAGGGGTGTGGCAAAG
>LVBE01000099.1 GCA_001603105.1 Spirochaetales bacterium Spiro_03 | reverse complement strand
ATATTACAAAACGCACGACACTCACTATCTCCCTACATCCAAAGAAAACAAGCCTACCCTTTTGTCAAGAATTCACCACGTTCACAGCCTTTCCATCCAAGAAAGCGGCAAGGTTATGCACTGCGATATCCATTAAGCGGATCCTGCTCTCCTTGGGAGCCCAGGCGATGTGGGGGGTGATGAGGATGTTCTTTGCCGTCAGTAGTGGGTTGTCCGCTTCGATCGGCTCGACCGAGACCACATCCACTGCAGCAGCGCCCACCTTGCCGCTGTTCAGCGCCTCGGCAAGGTCCTCTTCGACGATCAGAGGTCCGCGGCTGGTATTGAGGATGATCACCCCATCCTTCATCTGGGCGATGTTCTGTGCGTTGATGATCCCCCGTGTCTCTTCAAAGAGCGGACAGTGCAAACTGATCACGTCACTTTCGCCAAGCAGCTGCCCAAGGCTCACGTACACATCACGGTGTGCCTCATCCTGATAGGAGTCGTAGGCGACTACCTTCATGCCAAAGGCGCGGGCGATGCGCGCAGTAGCTTGCCCGATCCTCCCATAGCCGATGATCCCCATCGTCTTGTCACGCAGTTCCATCAACGGATAGTCCCAGAAGCAGAAGTCCGGGCTCTTGCTCCACCGCCCCTCCTTGACCGCATCGCTGTGGTGCTGCACATGGTGGGCGAGCTCCAACAACAGGGCAAAGGTGAACTGAGCCACCGCATCGGTGCCGTAGGTGGGGATGTTGGTGACCGGGACCCCTCGCTCCTTGGCTGCGGCAGTATCGACGACATTATAGCCGGTGGCCAGCACCCCGATGTACCGCAGATTCCTAGCTGCCATGATCGTCTCTCTGGTCAATGGGGTCTTGTTGGTGATGACGATTGCCGCCTCCCCGATCCGCTGTAGGATCTGATCCTCGGCGGTCCGGTCATAGACCGTCACATCGCCCAGCGCCTCAAAGCCACTCCAATCCAAGTCCCCAGGGTTGAGGGTGTACCCGTCCAATATGACAATCGCATGCCTGTTCATCGCTCTCTCCTCAGTCTCTCCATCTCACCATGCCAGGCTCTCAGCTGGCCTACATCCAAAGTCCCTGCCGCTACACTGCGACAGCCATCCAACACCGGCCGCTCGGCCCGCATCATCGCCCGGCACGCATCGGCGGTAAGGTGGGCGACCTCAGAGGGAATGATGATGGCCCCGTGTTTGTCAGCGTGGATCAAGTCGCCGGGCTTGACCTCCAGGGTCCCGACCTTGACCGCAGTGCCCTGCTCCTCCATATGGATGTACGCATGGCTGACCAAGACACAGCGGGCAAGGTAGCCAAACCCCATCGCCTTGACCTCATCGAGGTCTCGCACTCCTCCGCTAGTGACCACACCTTTGCATCCGAGGGCGAGGTGGATGGTAGCCTGCACCTCTCCCCAGAAGGAGCCGATCGGCTCCTCATCGAGATCCTCGATGACGGAAATCGGGCTTGGGCAGTCACGAACCGCCTGATAGTACTGCCAGACAAGCTCTTCCTGGGCCGCTGTCTTAGGTGAACGGGCACTGACCTTGGCGGTGACCGCATAGCCACAGAGGCGCTCCATATCGCAGAAGATCGCCCGAATCTCAGGCGAGGTGAACCCCTCGGTTCGTGCCTTCAGGCCAAAGGTCTCCAGTGCATTTGCCACCGTGGGGGTGTCAAACTGCTTCAGCTCTTCCAATTGTTCATTGCTTAGGTACTTCATCGCTCACCTCTTTGGTATGGTGCCACCTAGCATACCATATTCATAGGGGATTGAAAGCGGGGCAAATGTCAGACCAAAGAGGGTTTTGAGTATTCGCGCGTATTAACACCACCATTCACTCATTCAGCACCACCAGTTGCAGCATGAACACCATATCCCTTCCTTCACCCAATCTCATCATGCGCACCACTGGAAGCAAATAGAACACCACCTTTGACCGCCAACGATTCAGAATATTGAGAATGGAACAGTAGGTTCCACAATCAAATTCTGAAAAGGCCATTATGGCAAGATCAAGGCGAAGCTCATTCTCGAGCTCCATGGTCAGGGGATGTCACTGAATATGATATCCCGAACGAGAAACATCTCCAAACATTCGGTGTACGCCACCTTGAAGAAAGCGAAGCATTGCCCGACAAATTATTAAATAGCATAAGTCACACTGGGCTGGAGTGAAAAGTGGCTTGCTCCTTCATCATTTGACACTGCAAATTCTCACCGGGTACTCTTGAGCCAAATCATGACCATGGTCCACAAGCAGGCCAGAACAGAGATACAGGGTCATCTTGTAATAATTTGGTAATCACCGGTGTAATGAATGATTCCACTACTGACACGACATCATTGAACGATTCGGGGACAAAGTCTTGCTGAAGTCTCTTCCTAAACGCAACCCATTGAACCTGTTTCTGATCGATAAACATTTGCTCAAAGGCGTATACTTTTTTTGGGATCAACGTCTCTCTATTTTGAAAGGTCAATCGAATCGCTTCAGCAAGTTTGATTCCCTCAAAATCAAATTGCCTGCATAGGAGCCAGATATCATAGAAATCCTTCATGCGGCTGTTATTATACCAAGCGTTACCATAGCCTCGAACTTCTCAGCAATAGCGCTTTCTCGACTGTAGCACAGGAGTTTCGCAGCAGGATAATCCAACATTATAGGCAGATCCATTCGTTCTGGAGATGGGTGGATAACGTCACCAAATCCAATATCGATCTGCATATTGATCTTCGCAGAGTCAATCATTCCCAGAAAACGAACCCTAAGTCCTTCATAGTCAGCATCTTCAACAATTCTTTCAACCCGTATTGAATCTGGCTCAAAGACAAGTCCATCAGACTCAACATCCACCATAATGATGTCCCGGATTTGATTGATGATATTGATCTCATCGTTACTTGTTATTCCCAACAAATCAATATCCATCGTTGCTCGGAATTCAGGCAGTTGCCAAGCTCTCAACAAAAGTGCACCTTTGAGAACGAATCGGTCCACATGCTTCGACTGTGATAAACGGAATAAGAATCGTTCCATGGCATAGTACTGAAGCAGTTCGCCAAATGGTCGTTTATCTCTCTTAGAGCGATTGAGTAGGCGTTGGCGTACTGAGGCAGCGATGTTCTTTGGGCTCTTCACAGATTTGCCTCCAAGTACGGATACATCACTCTATCCACACGACAAATTCTCGCATAGGTGAGCAATGCCTCAAGATCGGTCTGCTTGCGTGCGGTATAGAGCTTCAGTGCTTCCAGCACTACATCCATACCGATCGTATTGCGGAATTTGAAACAATCGGCGATTGTCTTTTCCATGCTGTAGATCTTAATGGCCACCCCATCGATGGTGTGCTCCTCGATCCCTGAGCCGAAGGAAGGCTCAGAGAATCGATGGACGCTCAGTGGCGGATATTCCAATGAAGGAGGGCGTGAGTCCCTTGATACCGCCACAAATACACGATGGGGAATCTGTGTAGTGATGGCGTGATACGAAAGTGCAGATACTAGGCAGATGACTGCATTCGGATACCGGAGGGCTACAGCAACAAGATCGGGATTGCTCAGACTAGGGAGCTCGGCCAGCCGGTACACTCCCCTGCTGACTTGCTCCACTGTCCCACTATCCCTCAGAGAATAGAGCATATACCGGCTGATGCCCCGATCCATGGCTTGGCTCATGCGAAGCTGCCCACCTGAAGCACGAAAGATATCTATTGCCGTTTTCCTCATCCCAGATCCCATACCTATTGTATCCATTTGTTATTATATGGATACAATAT
>LVBE01000098.1 GCA_001603105.1 Spirochaetales bacterium Spiro_03 | reverse complement strand
ATCCACAGAATCCATGCTATTATTACTACTATTACTAACTTTTTAATAATATAGGAGCAATACGATGAAGTTTGTCTGCGCCAAAGAAACTATCCTGACTGAAATCATATATGCAATGAGTTTTACCAGCCAGAAGAACGCCCTCTCCATCACCAGCAACGTCTTCCTTCAAGTACAGGGGGATGAGCTCATTATCAAGGCGACGGACCTGAAGACGGGTTTCAGTACCCACATCCCGGTACAAGCCATGGAAGCGGGACGGATCTTGGTCTCCTGTACCAAGTTGCTAGAGATAATCCGAGCCTTGCCTGAGGGAGACATTGAATTCTTCAGTAGCAACGGAACCTTCTCTATCAAGCCGCTTGACCAGGGTATAGATTTCAAGCTCAGGTCCATCGCAGCCGATGAGTTTCCCGCTCTGGAGAGAGGGGAGAACCTCACGTACTTCGATGTTGAGCAGAAGGCCTTCACCGAGATGATCGACCAGACCTACTTTGCCGCAGCTGAGGATGACTCACGTCAGTACCTCAACGGTGTCTTTTTGGAGCGCACCGAAAAGGGAATGACGATGGTAGCCACCGATGGGCGGCGCCTAGGCATCGTGGAACGTACCTTTGGCGATGATCTTCCTCACTTTGATGCGATCATCATCCCCACCAAGTTTTTGACTGAGCTGCGCCGCCTTGCCAGTGGCGAGGGGTCATTGAAGCTCTCCATCACCGATAAACTACTCTTTGCCATGGTCTCTAGCCGCATCTTCTACACAACCCTCATCAAAGGTGACTATCCTGCCTACCGCCGCGTAATCCCCGAGAGCCAACGCTACCACGCGACGATGAGGATAGCCGACATGCTCGAAGCACTGAAGCGGGTGTCGCTGCTAGTGGAGAACAAAGCACGGAGGATTTATCTCGATATCAGCGAGGATGGGACACTGTTGACCAGCGATGAGAATGAGAGCGGGGAGGCAAAGGAGATCATCGCCTGTCAATACGAGGGTCCTGAGACGAGGATCAGTCTCAACTACACCTACCTGCTCACGCCCCTGAAGGTCATGGATGGGCAGTACTTCACCCTCAACTTCACCGAACCGACCAGGGCATTGACCGTGATTCCTGAAGAAGGTCACGATTACTTGCACCTGATTATGCCGATGCAGCAGACCCCCTGATGAGATTTGTACGCCTGTGGACCAGCAATGTCAGGAATTTGGAGAGCGGATGGATTGACCTTGATGCACAGCAAGTCTTCCTCGTCGGCTCCAATGGTCAGGGCAAGACCAACTTGTTGGAGTCAATCTATACCCTCTGTTACGGCTCGTCTTTCAGAACCACCCTTCTGAAGGAGATAGCCCGCCATGGTGAGCGCTCCTTCAAGGTGGTGGGAATCTACGTCGATGATGATGGGCTTGAACACACACTGGATCTTGAATTCAAGGATGGCAAGCGCAGCGTGAGTCTTGATGGCAAGCTTGTCAAAGATCGCAAGGACTTGATCTACAACATTCCCTGCATCGTCTTCAGCCACGATGACATCGCCTTTGTCCGTGGTGAGCCTGAGGCACGGCGGTATTTTTTTGATCAGACGATGAGCATGTACAATCCGCTCTTCTTCGATGATCTGAGGCGCTACCGCGCGGTGCTCCGTCAGCGCAACCTGGCTATCAAGGAGGAGAGGCACTCTCTACTGCCCATCTACGACCAGCAACTCGCCCATTATGGCATCGCCATCCAATCCGAACGCACCCGCACCGTCGCCCGCTTCAATGAGATCTTCCCTGCCCTCTATCGGGCGATTAGCCAAAGCGACCTCTCCGTTGAGGTGACCTATGCCCCCTCGTGGAGTGCCTGCGCCAGTGAGGCAGAGGTGATCGAGTACCTGTCCGGTCACCGTGAGCGTGACCGGATCATGGCAACGACGACCAGCGGTGTCCATCGCGACCGCTTCATCGTCTCAGCGAAAGGGCAGAGCTTCGCTCAGTTTGGTTCTACCGGTCAGCTACGCCTTGCCTCGCTGGTCCTCAGAAGCGCCCAGATGGCCTTCTATGAGCAGATGACGGGCAAAAAGCCCCTCCTGTTGGTCGACGATGTCCTCTTGGAGCTCGATCATGCGAAACGAGAACGGTTTTTGGCACATTTGACACCGTATAGCCAGGCCTTCTTTACCTTCCTTCCTGACGAACACTACACCTCAGCCCTTGGGCAGGAGGGGGCGATGCTCTATACTGTCACCGACGGGAGGTTTACTGGTGGCCAGGGATAAGAGAGTGCGAGTCTGCAAGGACGGCGAGCCATTGAAGTCGAGCGAAATCCTCGACTTGGTGCTCCGTCGTCTTCGCATCGATGTCGACACGCCCAAGAGCGCGTTGGGATTTGCCTGGCAACAGATTGTAGGAGAGCGGCTCTACCCACATGTGAAGATCGTCGATATCCGGCTCAATACATTGGTGCTGAGGGCCGACCACCCATCGTGGGCACAGCTTACCTTGATGCAGCAGCGACGGATACTTGATGAGCTCAACCGTCGCTACCCGACCTTGGGCATCAAGACAATTCAGCTGATTACTTGACGTTTGGAGCACCTCTCTATATACTCAACCTCTCGGAGGCATATCCTCCATCAACAGTGAAATTATCCGCGTAAAGCGATGTAAAATTGGAGATTTTCCCATGAGCTACAAAGGAAAGAGAACCTATCAGCCCAGCAGGGTCAAGAGAAACAGGAAGTTTGGATTCCGGGCCCGGATGGCGACCAAGGGTGGACAGCTGGTCCTCGCCCGTCGTCGTGCCAAGGGGAGACACAAGCTCTCTGTCAGTGATGAGAAGAAGCCTTACTAAGAGTGAGATCGTTCAGCGTAAAGGGGATATTGATCACATCTTTTCGACCGGCAGGCGCTTTGCCGGTCGAAATTTGAAGCTGGTAGTTGCCCAGAACAACCTTGATTTTTCACGAATAATCGTCATTCCGGTCCGCCACTACGGTAATTCCGTCCAGCGTAACCGGATCAGGCGACAGATCAAGGAGATTTGGAGAACTGAAAAGCACACCATGGTCCCCGGCTACGATGTCGCATTTGTAGTGTACCCAGGAAAGAGTACCGCCCATGCTTCCCAACGAAAACAGATAGTCGAACTCTGCCAAAAGGCTGGCCTTTGCGTTCAGCCTTCTGGTGTGTCTGACCTCTAGCCCATACTCTTTTGTCCAGACCTTTCCTCGTGTATACCTTCCCACCAATCCAATACCAGGAGCTGATATGGACAAGAACACCATCCTCGCCGTAATTCTCTCTGTCGTGGTCATAACCGTCGGTATGACCATCCAGACTACCTTCTTCGCACCGGCTCCAGTCGAGGCGCGCCAGAGCACGACTGTTGTCGCCCCGACTGAACCGACCTATCTCGATCCGGTCTCATATGCCCAACTGCCGTCCAACCTCGCCTGGGGGAGCAATCTGCCAGGTTCGTTGGTCGCGGTCGGTCCTGAGCCGGACAAGCGTCCATTCGAATTCTCTACCGAGTACTTTGGCATCACCTTCAACCCAGAGGGGGCAGCGGTCTCCTCATTCAGGCTGAACAAGCACCTTGATGCAGGGGCGCCGGTTGAGTTGATCTTCAAGGGCGATGACTCCCACGACGCCTTCCTCCTCTATGCTGGCAGTGACCGGTCCAACCCCATCGACGCGGCCTTTGCCCATACAGTGGTCGGCAACACCGTCGTCTTCAGCCGCGATTTTGCCATCCTCGGCGAAGATGGGAAAGCCGGCGATAGCTTCACCATCACCAAGACCTATACCTTCGGGGATAAGGACTACCTCTTCCAGATTGATGTGCAGACAAAGAACAGCATGAACAAGGCGATCCCGCTGCTCTTTGACAACAGTGCCTACACCCTTGCCTTCGAGCCGCAGATCGGACCCTCCTTCGCGTCCTTGGACAAGAGCTACAACTACCGGCGCTTCTACATCAAGGAGGATGGGGCGAAGAAGAAGACGATGCCCAAGCTCTCCTCCGGCTCCTACAAGACCGATAAGCCGCTCTCCTGGGTCGCCTTGGTCGGCAAGTACTTCTCGCTGATCGCCATCCCCGACGCAACGGCCTACAGTGTGGGTCTTATGGAGAACAGTGGGGAAGGCATCGTATTGGAGTCATCGATCTACTTTACCAGACCACCCATCAGGGGGGCCAGCCAGGTCGATACCTGGCGCTTCTACGCCGGACCGCAGCTGAAGGGGGACATGGTCCCCTACAACGACGCCTCACAGAACTCCTTCGGCGTCGGTGGCCTGCAACTTGAGAGCGCCCTTGACAGTAGCTCGTGGCTCGGGTGGCTTGAGACGATCCTGAAGGCGATCCTCAACTTCCTCTACCGCCTGATCCCCAACTATGGGGTTGGCATCATCATCCTCACCTTCCTGCTCAAGCTTGCCCTGCACCCCATCACCAAGAAGGGGATGGAGTCGACTGCCAAGATGTCGGCTCTCTCACCGAAGATGCAGGAGATCAAGGAGCGGTGGCCCGATAACCCGACCAAGCAGAACGAGGAGATGGCCGAGCTCTACAAGAAGGAGAAGATCAACCCGATGGGAGGGTGTCTGCCGATGCTGTTGCAGTTCCCGATCCTCATCGCCTTCTATGGGCTGTTGAACAAGCACTTTGAACTGCGGGGAGCGATGTTCATCCCAGGCTGGATCCCTGACCTCTCCCGCCCCGATATGGTGGCGACCTTGCCCTTCAACCTGCCCTTCTTGGGCAGTGAGCTGCACCTGTTGCCGATTTTCTACACCGTGAGCATGATCTTCTCGATGAAGATCACACAGAACGCATCCACTGCAGCCGCCGGGCAGCAGGGGATGATGAAGATGATGACCTACGGTATGCCGATCATGTTCTTCTTCATACTCTACAACGCACCAAGTGGCCTGATCCTCTACTGGAGTGTCATGAACGCCATCTCGATTGTGCAGCAGCTCTACACCAACAAGAAGAAGGGAGTTGGCCAACCTGAGGGTGTCCTGCCCTTTGCCAGGGGTGGACGCAAGAGACGCTAAGCAGAATATCAAGCGCGGGAGCAATCCCGAACGGAGTACCATATGACCAGAGAATTTGAAGGAAGAACTGAGCAGGAGGCGATTGCAAAGGCGATCGAGGAGCTGCACATTGAACGAGAAGATTTTGACGTAGAGATCATCGAGCCGCAGCGAAAGGGATTGTTCAAGAAGGGGAATGTGAAGATCAGGATCCACTTCTATGACGACAATGCCGACTTTGAGGAAGACGATGATGAGGGTGCCATCAGCGAGCCGCGTACGCTTGGAGAGCCCTTTGATAGCGAGCTTGAGGACAAGCTGCTGACGTTCGTGGCGACGATGCTGGATAAGATGGGCTATGAGGGCAGTGTTTCGATCGCCTTCCGCCAGGGACGGAAGATCGGACTGAACATCGAGAGCGACAACTCCAACATCATCATCGGGCGAAAGGGCAAGAACCTTGATGCGATCCAGCTTTTGGCCAACGTCTACGGCGGGCAGATCAACCCCGATGTGAAGGTGGTCGTCGACAGTGAGAACTATCGCCTCCGCCATGAGGAGCAGCTGATCAGAAATGCATTCAAGAGCGCCGAGCAGGTGCGCCGCAGTGGCCGTAGCCGCCTGCTCGACCCGATGAATCCGTATGAGCGAAGACTGGTCCACACCGCACTCAATGACTTTGGCGGCGTGGAGACCAAGAGCGAGGGCGAAGGCCTCTACAAGCAGATCCGCATCAGCCAACGGCGCTAGTGTCCTGACTTTCGGACTTTCTGAAAGAAAATTCAGCCAAAAAGGCTGAATGACGAC
>LVBE01000097.1 GCA_001603105.1 Spirochaetales bacterium Spiro_03 | reverse complement strand
AGTTTATACAATCAATTGCAAAAACTTATAAAAAAGAAAAGTTTGTACAATCAATAGTAATAAATTGACTAATCAAGACGCGTATGCAATCATTAACGTTGAGTGGAGGCCAGAAGATGGGTCGTGAACTAAAGAGTAGAGACATCTATCTAAACAAGCTTATAGCATTTCAAGATACTGAGCTGGTAAAGGTTTTGACCGGTATACGCCGCTGTGGAAAATCGAGCCTTTTGCGCCTCATGGTCCAACATCTTGAAAACTCCGGCATCAAAGCTGAGCAAATTATTGAGATGAACTTCGAATCCTATACCTACCGGGGCATGACTTCAGATTCACTCTATGCGTATGTGAAAGAGCGCATCATGCCTGGCACGCGCATGTACCTCTTCTTTGATGAGCTGCAGAGAATCCACCGCTGGGAAGAGGCGGTGAATGCATTTCGTGTCGATTTTGACTGTGATATCTATATCACNNGATGCTCCCGCTCTCATTTGTGGAGTTCTTAGACTTCCAGGGTCTGCAGATACAGGAAGTCAAGAGCGCATTGGGCGGGGAGAGGAGGATCATCCTTGACAAGGACGGAAATCAATACAGCCTCAGAGAGGCGTTTGATTCATACGTCAGCTTCGGAGGGATGCCGGGTATATCGGATGTCGGCCTTGACCAGGAGAAAGCGATGATCTTGCTCGATGGTATCTACTCCACTGTAGTTGTCAGGGATATTCTCGAGCGAGAGAGGCGAGAAGGAGTGCGACAGATAACAGACCCGATCCTCCTTCGCAAGATCATCCTCTTCTTGGCCGACAGTATCGGAAGCACCATCTCTGTCTCCTCGATCGGGAACGTTCTTGCTGATGAGGGGATTCTTTCTCATAAAGGCAAAGGGGAGAGGCCAAGTGCACTCACTGTCCAGAGTTATGTCAATGCACTCTTGGAGAGCTTTTTCTTCTATGAGATCAAGCGGTTTGATATCAAGGGAAAGGAGTATCTGCGCACTCTTGGCAAGTATTATATAGTTGACATCGGACTGAGAAACTATCTCTTGGGGTTTCGGAATCGAGGTAGTGGACACGTACTTGAAAATATCGTTTATCTGGAGCTCCTCAGAAGAGGGTATGATGTGGCTATCGGGAAGGTAGGCCGTGCGGAAATTGACTTCGTTGCGACAAAGACCCACCAGAAGTTATACATCCAGGTAACCCAATCCATGCTCAGCGAGAGCGTACGTGAGCGTGAGCTCACTCTGCTCATGAGTATTCGTGACAACCATGAGAAGATCATACTGTCCCTGGAGCCGGGCCTTGATAGCTCCTACGAGGGGATCAAATCCCTCAATCTCATCGAGTGGTTGATGGATTGGTAGGGAAGGTAACCTCCTCCTTGAGCACGTAGTGCGTGCTCCGCCCCGTTCCCACTTGAGTGAAGAGGCCCTTATTGCAGAGGTCCTTCAAATCCCTGATGGCGGTATCTTGGGAGATCGTGCAGATCTTTGCTTACGCCGAGGAGGGGGAGTAGAAACGCAATAGGGAGCGCTCCGAACGGGCCAAGAGGTAGTCCACTACTGCCCGCCTGATACGGCCGTTACCATCCTCGAACGGGTGGAGGGTCACAAACTAGAGGTGGGCGATGGCTGCAGTTATGAAGGGGTGTTCTCCCTTCTCTCTATTCACCCACGAGAGAAAATGGCCCATCTCGCAGTCGAGCACACTCGCTTTGGGCGCTTGGTAGTGGACCATCATTGTTGGCCCTGAGGTGTACGAGACGACCTGCATCCGTCTCTGTGCATCACTGCGAAAGGAGCCGACTTCGATGTTGCTTCCATCAAAGAGGATCCAGTGCCACAGATGGAGGCGCTCGCGGGTCAAGGGCTAATCGAGGTGGGCGGTAGCCTCAAGGGCCATGGCAACCGCTTGTTCTGTTCGATGGTCGACCGCTAGATCTCCAGCCTGTGGGCGGGAGAGGTGGCGTGCAAGAGAGGAGCGCACCGTCTTTCGGTCGAGCACCTCCCCTTCAATGGCGCTGGAGGCGACGATCGACTCGGTCTGTATCAGGAGGTCTGACTCTGCCTGCGCTTCGGCGGTGAGGGTTTCCATCAAGCCGAGGAGTGTGCCGTGAAGGTGTATCGCATTGGAGAATGGGATGAAGATCTTCTCCAGATCCCAGGTAAAGGCTGGCCATCGGTTGTGCTCGTAGATATACATGGCCAATCTTCGTAACAACAAGGGAGCTGAGACCTTTCAGAGAAGGATCACCCCTTCGCCTCTGAACCCGTTGGCTTTGACGAGGAACTCGCGTTCGGCTCGCACATGGAGGAAGTGGTCGGTCTCGGTTATGACCGCCAGGCCCGTCAATTGGTCCAGCTCGAGGCTCCCTGAACGGTAGGTCGGGTTGATGGTGTAGTAGATACAGCCCAGGCTGGTCATGTTCTGGAAGAAGTGGGTGCCCTGGCTGGGCTCGACCTGGAACTCCTTCAGTCCTGTCTCGATGATTACCTTGGCGCGTGAGATCTGGCTCCACGCCACCGGGATGCCGAGCCAGGGGTCAGCCGATCCGAGCCTGCCTGCGACCAGGAGAATGTAATCGCGCTCGTCGATGACCATCTTCGTGTTGATCTGCTCAAGCTCAGAGGCCATATGTTGCATCGCCGCTTGGTCGAAGGTGTCGAGCTTGAGGTAGACGAAGTCGGTGATGCCCCCGATCTTTCCGTTGCCCATGACCACGGTAGAGGAGACGATTGCCCGCCTCCGTTCCTCGTCGGTGATGGCGACATCGCGCTCTTCATTGCCGACGGCGATGGGTCTGATCTGCAGGAGGCTGAACTCCGGTTTCTTGGGAGCCTTGCGGTTGAGATTGATGGCGAACTCAATCTCAACGGGCCTGCCCATTGCCTGGCTGCCGAGACTGAGAACATCACGGATGATCGAGGCCAGGGGGAAGGCGTCGTATTTGAGGATGCCGTTGAAGGTGATGACCTTCATCCCCTCTGCCGAGGCAGCCTCGCTGAACGTCGAGAAGTTGGCATCCCACGTCGAGGCGATGTATTTGAGTGCCTCGGGGTGGCGTTCTGCCTCCTCGAGGTCGAGGAGGACCAGGTTCTCCATCCCTCGCTCTCCGGTGGGGTCAAAGCCATCCTCCAGGCTCAGAGCGTAGAAGGAGCGCTGGCTGCTATTCTGGTTGCCGCCGAGGTAGTGGGCAGGCCGTTGGGGGAAGGTGGGGGAGAAACGCAGGGCACTGCCGCTGTCCACAACCGCCTTGCCGAAGCCGAAGCACACCAGACCCACCCCATTCTCCGGCCTCTCGCCTCCCAAAGGATAGTAGTTCAATGAACGGGCAACACCACTGGCGTTTGGGTACCAGTATGAGCCATGCTCGCTGCCAATGACCTGTTGGATGATGACTGCCATCTTCTCATCCTCGTGGAGGTGGTCGGTGGCCCGAGAATACTCCTTCGCCCCTCGAAAGTAGGTCGAAGCCCAGATGGAGCGCACCGCATCGCTGAGCTCGGCCAGCCGCTCTTCATCACTGCCTCGGTTTGGGATCATGGCGGTCATGTAGACACCGGCGTAGGGTTGGTAGTGCGAATCCTCCAACAGGCTTGAGGAGCGGACACAGATTGGTTGATGGATCGTCTGGATGATCGCCTCAAGGTTGGAGACAAGCTCATCACAAAGGGGTTTGGAGAGGAAGATCTTCAAGAGCGTCTCATCGCTCATATCGCTGGTGGTGATCTCCTCAAGGCTGTTCTCTTCGATGAACCGGGTGAACTGGTCGGTGGTGAGCACCACCGTGCGGGGGATCGAGAGGTAGATCTGTGGGTATTTTTCAGGAATCTGCGCCGATCGCAGCACCATGTCGATGAAGGCAAGCCCGCGAGCCTTGCCGCCCAGCGATCCGCTACCGATACGGCTGAAGAAGAGCGTCTCATCGTAGTTTTGGGGACTGAACTGGGCGATGACCCCTTTGGTGCGCTCGGCGCGGTAGTCACGGATGATCTGGATCAGCTTTTGCTGTACCTCTTCGGCGCTGCCGTGGGTCGGGATTTGCAGGTCCTTGATCTTGGCAGCGATGGTGTACAAAGACTGGGCCCTAAGCCAACGACTGAACTCGTTGCGTCGGCAGTGGAAGTCGAAGCTCTCGGTGGGGATGGTGCTGAGCATCCGCTGCAGATCCCGCATCGTATGGGCGCGGGCGATCTCGACCATCGTCACAGGGTCTCGGAAGATGAAGGGGCCGAAGCCGTAGTGGTCAGCCATGTAGCGATTCAGCTCAACAAAGAGCGAGGAGCTGCTCTCCCAGATGAACGAGGCGCCCTTGGCCTTTGTCTCCTCCTCGACACTGAGGTCGCTGCTGAGGACCAGCAGCGGCAGGTCCGGTTCCTGGCTCTGGACCATCTCGACCAGCTTCAGGCCGGCACGCTTGTCATAGAGGCCATTTTTGAGGTACGCCATGTCGGTGATGATGCCCAAGATGTTGTGTCGGTACTGATTCCAGATCGCCTGAGCCTCCTCAAAGGTGCGCGCCAGCACGATCTTGGGCCTGCCGCGCATGCGCAGCGTCTTGCCCCAGTTGTTCAGCGCCTCCAAGATCGCCGAGCGGTTCTGCTGGATCAGGCAGGTGTACATCATCGGCAAGAACGAGGAGTAGAAGCGCACCGAGTCCTCCACCAAGATGATCGTCTGTACATCGGCGACCGAAGTGTCGTGTTCGAGGTTCATCCGATCCTCGACCAGCTTGATCATCGCCAAAAAGACCGTCGGATCGCCCTGCCAGTAGAAGAAGTAATCAATCGCCTTGCTGTCCGATCCTTTGATCAGCTTGTTGCGCCGATGGCTCGACGATGGGGAGAGCGCGATCACCGGCATGGTGGGGTCCTTCTCCTTGATCGCCTCGGCTAGCGCCTCCACCGACTCCTCGCCGAGGTCGAGCATGGCGATGACCAGCTCAAAGGTCCGCTCATCGAGGAGTCTGAGCGCCTCCTCCCCGCTTGAGGCGTGATTGATCTTTGGAGGATTGCTCAAACCTAGCTGGGTATACTCTATGTACAGCTCCTCCTCAACGCGTCCATCCTCCTCCAGCAGGAAGCGGTCGTAGTCGTTGCAGATCAACAGCACGTTATAGATGTGGCTCAGCATCAGGTTGCTAAAGGGCAACCAGGTTGGGTCGAGGGTGAACATAGGATGAGTGTATCATGGCGGCAGTGGTGTGGGTAGCGAGGAGTAAACTGTTATGAATGCATTCAATGAGTTATTTAATTAACAAATAGTTATTTCATATTCAGTATTGGATGTAATTGACACAAATCATGACAATGAGTACCCTTTGGTTATGAATTTACAGCCAAGGAGATCATCTACATGTACAACCTCGAAGCCTTGATGGAAGACGTTGAGAGAAAGAACCCCGCCCAGCCTGAGTTCCACCAGGCGGTCAAGGAGGTGCTGCGCAGCGTCATCGATGTCGTCAATGAGAACCCGGTCTATGAGAAGCATCGGATTCTGGAGCGGATGATCGAGCCGGATCGGATCATCAGCTTTCGCGTCGAATGGGAGGATGATGGGGGCAACCTACAGGTCAACCGCGGCTATCGGGTGCAGTTCAACAACACCCTCGGCCCCTACAAGGGAGGGCTACGCTTCCACTCCAGTGTCACCATCGGGACGCTCAAGTTCCTTGGCTTTGAGCAGACGCTGAAGAACAGCCTCACCACCTTGCCGATGGGCGGGGGCAAGGGCGGCAGTGACTTCAACCCCCGCGGCAAGAGCGATACCGAAATCCTGCGCTTCTGTCGCGCCTTCATGACCGAACTGTCCAAGTACATCGGCCCGACCGTCGACGTTCCTGCCGGAGACATCGGTGTCGGAGCGCGGGAGATCGGCTACCTGTACGGCCAGTACAAGCGTATCCGCAATAAGCATACCGGGGCGATGACCGGCAAAGCTGTCGGCTACGGCGGCTCTTTGATCAGGCCTGAGGCAACCGGTTTCGGCGCCCTCTACTTTGCCTCGGAGATGCTCGCCCTCAGAGGTGATAGCCTCAAGGGCAAGCGGGTAGCCGTCAGCGGCTTTGGCAACGTTGCCTGGGGGGCTGCGATGAAGGCGAGCCAGCTCGGAGCTACGGTGGTGACTATCAGCGGACCTGATGGGTACATCTATGACGAAGCGGGGGTAGGGACTGCGGAGAAGTGGGCGTACATGAACCTCTTGCGCCTCTCCAACAACGACGTGGTCGCCCCCTATGCCGAGAAGTTCGGCGCCCGCTTCGTTCCCAAGAAGAAGCCCTGGGAGGTCCCCGTCGATATCGCACTGCCGTGTGCCATCCAAAATGAGCTGAATCTCGACGATGCCAAGACGCTGGTCGACAACGGAGTGCAGTACGTCATCGAAGTCTCCAACATGGGATGCAGGACCGAGGCGCTGGACTACTTCATCGAACGGCGCATTCCCTTCGCCCCCGGCAAGGCAGCGAACGCCGGCGGCGTCGCTGTCAGCGGCCTTGAGATGAGCCAAAACGCGATGCACATCAGTTGGAGCGCCGAAGAGGTCGATGAGAAGCTACACCAGATCATGGCGAAGATCCACGCCTCCTGCGTCAAGGAAGGGACTTTGGATGATGGGTACATCGACTACGTGAAGGGGGCGAATATCACCAGCTTCAAAAAAGTCGCCGATGCGATGGTGCAGCTCGGCTATTGATCAGATGTGTCTAGTTGCATGGGCCTCCTACGCGGGAGGCCTTTCTTGTCAATGACACTAGAGAGGCAGAGCGGCGGTGCCGAAGCGCAGGGTGTGCATAGATTACCGGCAGATACCAAGGTCCTGGACTTTTGGGTTCGCTCTGGCCTTGCGACCTTGACAGATAACGAATTGCCTCTTTCCCAGCCAAGAAAATTCACCGATTTCGCAGGGTATGGGCGCGTGCTATACGTGAACTCTACTAAACCCATACAACACTATATGTAGTGTTATTAGTCTATACCTGCGCTATAAATACTGTATTTGAGCTTGCTATCTCTTCGTCTTCATGGTATTGTAAGTGGGGGTCGTCAGGCGACCCCTTCAGCTTGAATAGAGTATGTTCCGTACGATACGAGATTTGGATAGAGGGTGCACATGAGTTCAACCAAGAATGCTTTGAGTCCGCTTGGACGCAAGATTTTCCTTGACCGGTACGCATTGAAGGATGTGAAGAAACAGTCGCTGAAGGAAGGCGACATCGTCGTTGCTGTGAGCAATCCCGCCACCGGCCAGCGGGAGATAGGGACCGTCACCGCCCTCAAGGGCGATGGTGCGATCACCGTCACCCTCGATGACGGGATGGTCCTCAACGTCAAGCGCGAGGATGTCGACAAGCCGCTTGAGACCGACCCGGCCCAGATGCTGGGGCGGGTGGCACAGGGCATCGCCGCCGTTGAGAAAGAGGAGGTACGACAGAGATGGGAGAGCGAATTCAATTGGCTGCTCCAGGATTGGAAATTCGTCCCCGCTGGACGGATCCTTACCGGAGCTGGTACCGACCAGAATCTGACATATTTCAACTGCTACGTGATCCCCTCGCCGAAGGACAGTCGTGGTGGCATCATTGGGTCTCTGGGCCAAATGACCGAAATCATGAGCCGCGGCGGCGGGGTCGGGATGAACATCTCATCACTGCGCCCACGGCACAGCTACGTCAAGGGCGTCAATGGCCGCTCCAGTGGCTCGGTAAGCTGGGGCGGGCTCTTCAGCTTCGTCACCGGTCTCATTGAGCAGGGAGGCTCACGCCGTGGAGCGCTGATGTTGATCCTCAATGTCTGGCATCCGGACATCCTTGACTTCATCAACAGCAAGCGGGAGATGGGCAAGATCACCAACGCCAATATCAGTGTCGGTATCAGTGATGCCTTCATGAAGGCGGTACGGGCAAACGAAGAGTGGGAGACGTGCTTCCCCGACACCTCCGACCCCCAGTACAACGAACTGTGGGACGGAGATCTTGAGAAGTGGAAGAGCGGTGGACACAAGGTCATCGGCTACCAGAAGTACAAGGCCAAGGCAATTTGGGATGCGATCGTCGAGAGCGCCTGGGCGAGCGCCGAGCCAGGGGTCTTCTTCATCGACCGCTACAACCAGATGTCCAACTCCTACTATTACTCCTCGATCCAGTCGACCAACCCATGCGGTGAGCAGGGCCTTCCGCCGTGGGGAGTATGCAATCTTGGGGCTATCAACCTCAGCCAGTTCGTCAAGGATAAAACGGTCCTTTACAAGGATCTTGGACGAGCGGTGCGCGCGTCGGTACGCTTTTTAGACAACGTCATCGACGACACTCCGTACTTCTTCGAAGAGAACGAAAAACAGCAGAAGAGCGAACGGCGGATCGGGCTAGGAACGATGGGCCTCGCCGATATGCTGATCAAGATGGAGCTTGGCTACGGCAGCGATGCCTCGCTCACCTTCATCGATGAGCTCTTCAAGTTCATCTGCGTCGAGGCGTATGAGGAGAGCAGCGACATCGCCGCCGAGAAGGGGAGCTTTCCCCTCTTCGATGCAGAGAAGCTGCTAGAGAGCGGCTTCATGAAGCAGCTGCCCGAACAGCTGCGCGAAAAGATTCGCCGTCAGGGGCTACGCAACGTAACCTTGCTCACCCAGGCACCCACCGGGACCACCGGCACGATGGTGGGAACGTCGACCGGCATCGAGCCGTACTACTTCTGGGAGTGGGAGCGTACCGGTCGGATGGGGACCAACATCGAGCGTGTACAGGTCTACGAGGATTGGGTGAAGGCAAACCCGGGGGCGAAGAAGCCTGATTACTTTGTCAGTGCGATGGATCTGGCCCCTGAGGGGCACGTGCGGGTGCAGGCAGCGATCCAGAAGTGGGTCGACTCCTCGATCTCCAAGACCGGCAATACCCCGCGTGACTACACCGTCGAGCAGACCGGCAAGCTCTATGAGCTGCTCTACGACCTGGGGTGCAAAGGTGGCACTACCTACCGCGATGGCTCGCGTGACACCCAGGTGCTGACGGTCAAGAGCGAGGAGAAGAAGGAGGAGGCAGCGCCGCCAGTACGCCCGACCGAGCCCAAGAGCCGGGTACGCTCAACGGTCCTGCACGGTACGACCTACCGCAAGGCGACTCCGATCGGCACAGCCTACATCACCGTCAACTGTGATGGACCTGAGCCCAGTGATATCTTCGAGGTCTTCATCAATGTGGCCAAGGTCGGCAGCGATGTGGCCGCCGATGCCGAGGGCCTTGGACGGCTGATCAGCTTGATCTTGCGCATGCCCAGCCCGCTCAATCCGACCCAGCGTGCCCAGGCGATCATCGCCCAGCTGCAGGGCATCGGCAGTGGCCGTTCGATGGGCTTTGGCAAGAACCGGGTCATGAGCCTACCCGATGCAGTGGCCCAGGTGCTGCAGCAGCACCTCGGATCAAACGGCAATGGATCGAAGACAGTCGGCCTTCCTGATGAGGAGGATGAGGATGAGGGGGCGCTACAGCTTGACCTGGGTCTTCATACAGCCCAGAGCGTCACACCGGATATCTGCCCGGTCTGCGGCAATGTCACCTTCGTCAACATCGAGGGGTGCAAGAAGTGCTTCTCCTGTGGATACAGTGAGTGTTGACCGATTTGACACACAACGCAATGATTTGGCCCCGCCTGATGGCGGGGCCAATATTTCCAGTTACATGTGTCCATCAGCCTAAGATAAACGCAAAAGTAGAACCATACTTTGAACCGTGTTCAAGCCCCTTTTGACTTCAACCCCAGGGTTCTCTGCTTGAACTCAGCCAGGTCCACCGATGAGGGGACCTTCACCTTTAGGGCCTGGTAGAACTCCCTGGCCTGCTTGTTGGCCACCTCCACGATCACCGTCCCGTCCCGCTTCCTTGTGCACATCAGGCTCTGGGTCCTGCCGAAGAGCTTGCACGTGGAGATGCCACTCTTGGCCAGCAGCTTGCGCAGCTGCAGCAGGGCGATGGTGGCGACGATGTCGCTGAGGATCTTGCCCCTGACGGTCAGGTCCGACCACTTCGACAGCGGCAGGAGGTCCAGGTACTCCCCTCTGGTCTTGAACACCGACTCGATCCTCGTCCTGCCGAAGTAGTCGTCCAGGAGCTCGTCGGCCCCCTTGGCCTCGGTGGAGATGAGCACGAAGAAGCCGAAGCGCACCGACAGCCAGTTCTTGTCGGCATCGGTCAGCCTCTCGTACTCCTCCTCGTGGTTGAGCCTCCAGTTGCGCGAGCCGGAGAGCGCGTTGTCCCTGTCCACGTACACATAGGCATGCACCGGAACGCCGAGCACCTCAATCTCATAGCGCTTGGCGAAATATGTGTGCCCGCCGCGTATGAATTCATGCTTGGCATTGGCCATCAGGGGCCTTGCCCTGTGGTAGAGGCTCTTGTAGGGGTATCCCTTCTTCGGCGGCATGCGCACCGTCAGCGACTTGCCCGCCCCCTCGCCCGAATGGAAGTACTTGAGCACCTGGGCGCTCGCGTATCCGGCGTCCAGCACGAACGAGGAGATCCTGATGTCCAGGCTCTCGGCCACGTCGCCGAGGGTGCTCTCCAATGTGCTCAGGTCCAGCAGGTTGCCCGCTATGATGGTGTACCACACCGGCAGCCCGCTTTTCTCGTCAAGCACGAGTACCAGCCGCATCTGAGTCGAGGTGGAGCGCACCCCGCCTCTGCAGAGATAGTTGAACGGGTTGTCGTCGATGTCATTGGGCAGCGGCGTCGAGTCGACGTAGCAGGCCTCCCCGAAGAGGGGGTCCGCCTTCCTCATGTGGGCGACGAAGGCGCGGAAGAAGGCGAGGCGCGAGGAGTCCTGTCCCATCATGGAGAAGTAGGCGGTGTCCGAGCCCAGCGAGCCGACGGGGATGTCATCCAGGAGGTATGAGGCGAACGACTTGGCGATGAAGTCGTCGCAGCTGATGCGCGAGCCGTCCTTGAGCACCGAGTGCATCACATGGGCCAGGACCCGCTCATAGTCCCTGTCCTTCTGAAAAGCGGTGCGCAGGACCGCCAGGAGGCCCGATTTTTCCAACACCCTCAGCAGCAGGTACGAATCGCCGAATACGGTATGTATCTCGGGCTCGGCGAAGACGCCCAGGCCCTCGACCCGCCCATCGCCGCTTTCGACGTCAGAGAAGGCATCGGTGGCCGAATCATAGGCGACCAGACCCCTGGTCGGGGAGAGGAAGACCCCGCTTCTGCCTTCCTCGTCGAGAGTTACGACCTTTCCCAGCCGCTCGCGCACGCGGTGGCGACTCCTGCCCTTGATCGTGGGGTCATACTCGGTGACCACGATTGCCGCGCTGCCGGAGCGGACGTTGCCCTCCTCGTCCCTGACCAATTTCTGCACCTTGATGAACGCCATGGGCCCCCCTCCCGAAGAATACCTGATATGGTATTAAGTAGAACCATATACAGGATACGACGGAAGACCAGGAAATGCAATGGGAATCGGTCGAATTGACGAGAAATCAGGCTCACAGACAGGATTAGAAGGATTGTTGGAGGAAGGATCAGGCTATGGTTCTACTTTTTCGTTTATCGTAGGTTAATTGGATTCACCATCCCTAAAGAGCTCTGTAGAGCTGGTTCAGCTGGTTCGAAGTTCGATGACAACACGTTCTATGTTGTTTTTTTGGACCCAGAGCATCTTTTCTATCTCGGTAATCGCTCGAAATAAGCGCACCTTTGTACCATCGGTCCCCAGAGGGATATGACAATGGAGGCGTCGGGATGCGGGGTGAGTTTTTCTTGAGGACCGGTGTGTGGACACGTTCGTTTTCCCTTGCAAAAGAAGGGAGTGCATGCACAGGGTTTTATTTGGGAAATACTCGGTTCAACTCTATTGTGCACAACCTGCCTTGTCTTGGTGAA
The DNA here is from genome assembly GCA_001603105.1 of Spirochaetales bacterium Spiro_03. Taxonomy (GTDB): domain Bacteria; phylum Spirochaetota; class Spirochaetia; order Sphaerochaetales; family Sphaerochaetaceae; genus Sphaerochaeta. The sequence continues at coordinate 10,151 of LVBE01000097.1, read as the reverse complement.
ATATGAGCTAAGAGAATACCGGCCAAGGAAATCTTTTCAGTGTAGGTTGCAAATATTGATATATTGTTCTATGATTGGTTCTTGGAAAAATACGCATGGATTTTTCCACTCGTCGTGCAATCAGACGACCTCTTCAGGGCCGTTTCAAATACTGTTTTATGGAGTGCCAACATGGGTAACAAACAAAGGGTTACTATTGACGGAAACACCGCTGCAGCGCATATAGCTTATGCCTTCAGTGAGGTGGCCGCAATCTATCCGATCACCCCATCCTCCCCGATGGGAGAGCTTGCGGATGCCTGGACCAGTACCGGTCGCAGGAACCTCTGGGGCAAGTCGGTAGAGATCATGGAGATGCAAAGTGAGGCTGGAGCTGCCGGTGCAGTGCATGGCTCCCTTGCTGCCGGTGCGATGACCACCACCTTCACCGCAAGCCAGGGATTGCTCTTGATGATCCCCAACATGCACAAGATCGCCGGAGAGATGATCCCGACTGTCTTCCACGTCTCAGCCCGGAGCCTTGCCGCCCAGTCGCTCTCGATCTTCGGCGACCACTCCGACGTCATGAGCTGCCGCAACACCGGCTTTGCCATGACAGCTGCCAACAACGTGCAGGAGACGATGGACCTTGCCTTGGTCGCTCACCTGACCACCCTTGAGGCCCAGGTTCCCTTCCTCGCCTTCTTCGACGGGTTCCGCACCAGCCATGAGCTCTCCAAGGTCGAGGATATCACCTATGATGAGATCCGCACCCTTGTCAACGAAGAGTATGTACGCCGCTTCCGCGACCGTGCCATGCGCCCGGAGAAGCCGGTACTGCGCGTAGCCGCCCAGAACGAGGACGTCTACTTCCAGGGTCGTGAGACGGTGAACCCGTACTACGAAGTGTTGCCCGAGATGGTGCAGAAGTACATGGACAAGGTAGCTGCCCTCACCGGCCGCGCCTACCACCTCTTCGACTATGTCGGAGATCCCAATGCGACCGATATCGTCATCGTCATGGGAAGCGGTGCCGACACCTTTGAGTGGGTCTCCGACTACCTCAACGAGAAGGGTGGCAAGACCGGTGTCCTGAAGGTCCGCCTCTACCGCCCCTTCAGCGCCAAGCACTTCGTTGCAGCAATTCCTGCAAGCGTCAAGCGCATCGCCGTCATGGACCGCACCAAGGAGCCCGGCTCGCTCGGTGAGCCCCTCTACCAGGATGTCATCACCGCCCTCAGCCAGATGGGCCGCACTGACATGAAAGTCATTGGTGGACGCTTCGGTCTCTCCAGCAAGGACTTCACCCCCACGCACGCCAAGGCAGTCTATGACCACCTCGGCTCAGATGGCTTTAACAACTTCACCGTCGGTATCGTCGATGACGTCACCGGCCGTTCGATTCCGATCAAGGAGAAGATCAACGTCGTACCCAAGGACGTCGTCTCCTGCATGTTCTGGGGTCTTGGCAGCGACGGAACCGTCGGCGCGAACAAGAACTCCATCAAGATCATCGGTGACAACACTGACATGAACGCCCAGGCGTACTTCTCCTATGACTCCAAGAAGAGTGGTGGGATCACGGTCAGTCACCTGCGTTTTGGCAAGAGCAGCCTAGAGATGCCCTGGCTTGTTGACCATGCCGACTTCGTCGCCTGTCACAACCCGGCTTACATCGGTCGCTACGACATGCTCGCCCCGCTGAAGCAGGGGGGAGTCTTTTTGCTGAACAGCCAGATTCCGTCTGATGAGGTCTTTGAGCACCTCACCCGCCAGATGCAGGAGCAGATCATCGAAAAGAAGATCCGCTTCTACAACATCGATGCGCTGGACATCTCGGAGAAGGCTGGCCTCGGCACTCGCATCAACACGGTCATGCAGGCTGCGTTCTTCAAGATCAGCGAAGTGCTGCCCGAGGCCGAGGCGATTGCCCTGGTCAAGCAGTACATCCGCGACACCTTCATCAACAAGGGTGAAGAGATCGTCAAGAAGAACTGGGCAGCGGTCGACGGCGCCAGCGATGCCCTGCACCAGGTAGCCATCCCGGCGACCATCACCAAGAGCTATGAGCCCAAGCGGCTGGTACCCGAGGATGCCGATGACTTTGTGAAGAACATCGTCGAGAAGGTCATGCACCTTGAAGGCAACGAGATTCCTGTCTCCCACATGTCCTTTGACGGTACCCTGCCCACAGCGACGGCCAAGCTTGAGAAGCGCGGTGTTGCTCCGTTCGTTCCCCACTGGATTGCCGAGAACTGCATCCAGTGCAACCAGTGTGTGCAGAGCTGTCCGCACGCTGCAATCCGCGCAAAGCAGATCGAGCCTGCCCTGCTGGAGGGAGCACCTGAGACCTTCAACACGCTGAAGTCGATCACCAAGAACGACAAGAACCTACAGTACAAGATCCAGGTCTACACTGAGGATTGCCAGGGCTGTGGCGTCTGTATCGAGACGTGCCCGAGCAAGGAGAAGAGCCTGGTCTTCAGCCCGATCGCAACTGAGCGTGAGGCTGGCGAGATCGCCAACGCCGAGTTCTTCGAGGATCTGCCCTACGATGTCATCGATGGAGCGGCGCTGTCGACGCTGAAGGGCCTGCAGTTCAAGCAGCCTCTCTTTGAGTTCAGCGGCGCCTGTGCCGGCTGTGGTGAGACTCCGTACGTGAAGATGGTCACCCAGATCTGTGGAGACCGGATGGTTGTCGCCAACGCAACCGGTTGTTCCTCGATCTACAGCGGAACCTTCCCGACTACCCCGTACACGGTCCGCCAGAGCGATGGCCAGGGTCCCTCCTGGGGCAACAGCCTCTTTGAGGACAACGCCGAGTATGGTCTTGGCATGCGCCTTGCCATCGACAGCAACCGTGAGCAGCTGCGCATCTTCATCGACCAGCTCTTCGCCATCGGTACCACCGATGCACTGAAGAGTGCGATCGAGAAGTCCCTACAGCTGTGGGATTCTTCCAGCGAAGAGGCCAATGAAGCCCAGAAGGCAGTCAAGGCAGCGCTTGCTGACGCCATTGCCGCTGCAAAGAGCGACAAGGAGAAGGCCCTCTTGGCGAAGATCGACGAGCTGAAGGACTACTTCGCCGACAAGGTTGTGTGGATCATCGGTGGTGACGGATGGGCGTATGACATCGGCTTCGGTGGCGTCGACCACGTCCTTGCAAGCGGACGCAACGTCAACATCCTGGTGCTGGATACCGAGGTGTACTCCAACACCGGAGGCCAGGCTTCCAAGGCAACCCCGATCGCCGCAGTGGCCAAGTTCGCCAATGCCGGTAAGGAGATTGGCAAGAAGAACATGGGCTTCATGGCAATGACCTACGGTCACGCCTATGTTGCCTCCGTTTCGATGGGCGCCAACCGCATGCACACCCAGCGTGCGCTGCAGGAGGCCGTTGCCCATAAGGGACCGTCGATCGTCTTCTGCTACTCACCGTGTATCAACCACGGCATCAACATGCGCTATAGCCAAGTCGAGATGAAGAAGGCAGTGGAGACCGGCTACTGGCCGCTGTACCGCTACAACCCGACTCTCGAGGAGGGCAAGCGCTTCGCATGGGATGCCCGCCCGATCAGCGGCAACTTCCAGGAGTTCATCAAGGGGGAGACCCGGTACAAGTCCTTGTACAAGACCAACCCCGAGAATGCCGAGGCACTCTTTGCCAGAGCAGAGGCGGATGCACTGCGACGCTGGAACTTCTACGAGAAGATCGGACCGTTGATGTAAGTCAACACAGAGAGATTCATCAGGGGGCTGCCGAATGGCAGCCCTCTATCTTGAGAGCGTAAACGGTGCACCATACCTGCGCAAAGACAGTCGGCAATAGATATGGTGCCCCTTGTGTGAAGGGAAGGACGAACATCACCCGTTTATGGTATCATCACTGTGAGGAAGATATGGACGAACAGACAAAAGCTGAATTAATGCATCTTGATCGTGAGCAGCTCATCGAGGAAGTCCAAAGGCTGCAGGATGAGATTGAGCAAAACAAGAAGAAGATAGCGTATAACAAAGAACTCATTGCCCAGTTGAAAGCGCAACGGGAGCGACAGCAGACCATCTACCTGCAGAGTAGACTTGAGGAGTTCCTGGGTGAGCAACGGCGTGCGCTGCATCGACGATACGGTGTCGTACGTCCTTTGGACACGTGATCACCTCTCAGGCGCTTCTTCTTGTGTAGGAGCGGATGATTGTATCGTCCTCAGTCGGTGCGAAGGTTCTCCACAAGGTGAAGATCATCACCCTGGTGTTCGCCTATCTGCCAGAAGATAGCCACCCCCCATCAAGAATTCTCTTAGAATGGAGAACTCAAAACAACCACCAAGAGAAGCGACCATGAACAGCAGTGGCTATCACAGTGTGGTAACACAGACACAACAGAGATTGAAGGAAGTGGACAAAGACCCGAGCACCATCAGCTTGCTCAAATGGGAGATCGGCACTAGCTATGACACGATACGCACGTATCTGAGCGAAGGGGAAGAAGAAAGGCAGCAAGCTTGACCCTTACAAGGAGCCCCATGATGAGATGTTCGAATGCAGGAACCTCGACTGCGTGGCGCTGTATGACCCAGGGGTACACCGACGGCACTACACAGCTTGCAGGCATTGGACCTTGGACCAGTCCCTATATCGGTGCAATCACTGCTTGGCCATCTTGCGAAAGGTTACGTTGGTCACCAAGAGTTCATCATACGTGCCCCTTGCGATGATGTTGCCCTTCTCCATGAGGTAGATGACGTCACAGTTCTGTACTGTTGAGAGGCGGTGAGCGATCATGATGACGGTGCGATCTTTGGATGCGCTCTTGATGGCATCCATGACCTCCGCTTCAGTGATGCCGTCAAGCGAGCTTGTCGCCTCATCAAGGACGAGGACCGGGGGGTTGTCGTAGAGGGCCCGGGCAAGGCCGATACGCTGCCTCTGTCCTCCGCTGAGGCGGATTCCCCGCTCTCCGATGATCGTATCATAGCCATCCTTCATGTCGCCTGTGATGAAGGCGTCAAGAGCAGCGATCTTGGCCGCTGCGATGACCCGTTCCCTGTCGATCTCGCCCTCGGCTCGGCCGAAGGCGATGTTGCGCTCCACCGTATCATCGCTGAGGAAGATATCCTGGGGGACGTAGCCGATTGTCTGCTGCCAATTGCGCTCGTTGCTCTGGTCGATGACCGTCCCATCGACCAGGAGCGATCCCGTCTGGGCAGTCAACAAGCCTAGGATGATGTCGATGAGAGTCGTCTTGCCGCTGCCGGTGGCCCCGACGAAGGCGACGGTCGTATTCTTCTTGATGGTCACGCATACGTTGTTCAGCACCGCAATCGAGGTCTCGGGGTAGGAGAACTTGATGTTGTCGAGAACAATAGAGTCGTCAAGTTGCATCGGCTGGACTCGATCGAACGTCTTGCGCTGCTGGGTGTGGACCAAATCCTCATAGAGCGTGTCGAGGATCGGCTGGTTGAAGTAGATCGAGGTGACCGAACCGAAGATCGCCTGCATCGCAGGCAGCAGTCGGTAGCCGGCGAAGGCGAAGAGACTGACCTGCGGAATGACCGTGGAGGCACCACCGCGGGTAATGGTGAGGATTACGACCAAGAGCACGATGGTCCCGAAGGCCAGCGCATCGAGGGCATAGCGGGGAATCTCCCGGATCACGCGGATGGTGGTCTCCTCGCGGGTAAAGCGTCGACTGTCCTTGTTGAACTCTTCGATGAAGAAGTGCTCGCGCCCGAGCACCTTCGTCGTCTTGATACCACCTAGTGCCTCACCGGTTGTCTTGTACCGGCCTTGGTTTGCTGCAAGGCGGGCTTTGCCGCTACTGCGAATTTTCTTGCGTGTCTTCAGGTTGATGACCACGTAGCAGCCACCGATGACTACCAGTACGACGAAGGCGCTGACGGGGTCACTCACAAAGAGCACAACCACCAGCGCCAGGGCGATGAGGATGTTGACGACCATCTCGAAGATCGGCATCAACAGTCCATTGGTCAGTTGGTAGACCTCGGCAAGGAGGTTTTTTCCCAAGGTTGAGGTGTTGCGGTTGAGGAAGAAGGGGTAGGGTTTGGAGAGATAGACACCTAAGAGGTAGGATGAGAGCTCATGGTTGAGTCCCATGACAAAGCGGGTACGGGCCCAGACAGTGAAGGCGCTCATCAGGTTGGAGAAGATGATGAAGAAGAAGAGGCCAACGCCGATGAAGAGGATGAAGGCATTCTCACTTTCGAAGCCAAAGAGCTCATAGACGAAGAGCAGGGTGCGGTGGCTGGCAAGAGCGGAGGGGTCCATAACTAGGTTCATGAACGGGAAGATCGCCGCCACCCCCACCACTTGGGTGAGCGCCATGATCACAAAGAGGACGAGCAGGATGATGCTCTTCTGTTTTTGCCGTCGGTTGAGGATGGCCCGAAGCTTGCCCAATAGGCCAATTGGATTGATCTTCATCGATGCATTGTAGGAGTAATTGCACTATTCATCAATCGGAATATCGGCAGGCTTTGACGATTGATATCCTCCATCTTCACACCATAAGCGACCATTGCGCACATTCGGTGTCAAAATCTGTGTATGGTGGCGACTCTGGAAGATCGCGTGCTCCGGGTTTTGTGTATACAAAGGCAGCGTTTCTCACGTTGGAGGGGAGTTTCTGTCGCCCAATCCAAAAATAATCAAGATTGTCCCAAAAAAATCACATATACGCCGTTGAAAAGGTGTGGGAAACTTTTAGTAGAGAAAATCCATTCAGGAGGGATTTATGAAGAAAGTAGCAATCGTAGTGTGCTTGGCTCTTCTGCTCGCCGCCCCCATATTCGCACAGGGAAAGAGTGAGAGCAAGGCAATTGAGATCGGCTGTGCCATCTACAAGTTCGATGACACCTTCATGACCGGCGTACGCAATGCCATCACGGCCGCTGCCGCCGAGACCGATGCGAAGGTCGAGGTCGTTGACTCGATGAACATCCAGGCGACCCAGAACGAGAAGGTCGACCTCTTCATCACCAAGGGGATGAAGGCGATGGAGATCAACCCGGTTGACCGTGCAGCCGCTGGCACGATCATCGACAAGGCGAAGAAAGCCAATATCCCTGTGGTGTTCTTCAACCGTGAGCCCTTTGCCGAGGATATGGCGAAGTGGGACAAGATCTACTACGTCGGCGCTCGTGCAGAAGAGAGTGGCACGATGAGCGGACAGATCATCGCCGACTACTGGAAGGCCCATCCTGAGATGGACAAGAACAAGGACGGCGTGCTGCAGTACATCATGCTCAAGGGCGAGCCTGGGCACCAGGATGCTGAGCTGAGGACTGAGTACTCCATCAAGGCACTGCAGGATGCAGGCATCAAGGTCCAGAAGCTGGCTGAAGACACCGGCATGTGGGACCGGGTGAAGGGCCAGGAGAAGATGGCGGCATTCTTGGCGAGCCATGGTGACAAGATCGAGGCAGTCTTCGCCAACAACGACGACATGGCCCTCGGCGCCATCGAGGCCCTCAAGGCAGCCGGCTACTTCAAGGACGGCAAGTTCATGCCGGTCGTCGGCGTCGATGCCACTGCCCCGGCACTGCAGGCTCTCGAAGAGGGTACGCTGCTTGGTACCGTCCTCAACGACGCAGTCAACCAAGGGCGCGCAACGTTCTTCCTCTCCTATGAGCTGGCAAAGGGCAACACCCCGACCAGCCAGTCCATCGGCTATCAGATCACTGACGGCAAGTACGTCTGGGTTCCGTATCAGATGGTGACCAAGGAGAACTACAAACAGTTCAAGTAAGGGCTGAGCTGTAGTGTGAGTACCCTCCGGGTTGCCTATGATCCGGAGGGTTTTTCGAAAGTGGTATCGGTACCCTTGAGGGGAGGTTGGTATGTATGTATTGGAGATGAACAACGTATCCAAGTCGTTTCCAGGGGTGAAGGCACTGGATGGGGTGACATTGAAGGTCAAGCCAGGTACTGTTCACGCTCTGATGGGGGAGAACGGGGCTGGTAAATCGACGTTGATGAAGTGCCTCTTTGGCCTCTATTCGATGGATGAGGGCGAGATTCTCTTCAACGGGGAACCGGTTAGGATCAATAGCGTCAAGGAAGCGTTGAAGCTTGGCATCTCGATGATCCACCAGGAGCTCCACCTGATCCCATACCGTTCGGTCATGGAGAATATCTGGCTCGGTCGCTTCCCCCGCCGTGGCGGCGCAAAAAGCCCCCTCGTCGACCACCATACGATGTTCGATATGACCGCTTCTCTGCTCAAGGAACTGAATCTTACCACGATCGAGCCCACTGACTTGCTCAGGACCTTGTCGGTGAGCAAGGCACAGAGCGTTGAGATCGCCAAGGCGGTCTCCTATGACTCGAAGATCATCATCATGGATGAGCCCTCCTCCTCGTTGACTGAGAACGAGGTCGAGCACCTCTTTACCATCATCCGATCGCTGAAGGAGCGAGGGGTAGCGATCATCTATATCTCCCACAAGATGGAGGAGATCCTTAAGATCAGCGATGAGGTGACGATCATGCGCGACGGCAAGTACGTCGGCACCTGGGCGGCGAAGGAGCTGACCACGGCGATGATCATCAAGCGGATGGTGGGCCGTGATCTGACCCACCGCTTCCCGGCAGGAGAGAGCGCGATCGGCGATGAGCTGTTGAGGATCGAGGGGTACACTTCTCCCAATCCACGCTCCTTCAAGGATGTCTCGCTGACCTTGCGCAAGGGAGAGATCCTCGGTATCGGCGGCCTGGTCGGGGCGCAGCGCACCGAGGTGATGGAGGCGGTCTTCGGCCTCAGGCTCCAAAGCGGTGGCAAGCTCTTCATCCACGGACGGGAGGTCAGTTGCAACAGCGCCTATGCGGCCAAGCGCCTGGGCATGGCATTGTTGACCGAGGAGAGGCGAGCAACGGGGATTTTTCCAGTCCTGTCGGTGCAGGCGAACCTGCTGATCGCCAACCTCAAGCAGTATCGAAACAAGAACAAGCTTTTGAACAACGCCAAGATGGCGGCCGATACCAAGAAGTCCATCAAGGATTTGGATATCAAGACCCCGTCGCCCAGGACGTTGATCAAGAGTCTTTCGGGAGGTAACCAGCAGAAGGTGCTCTTTGCCCGCTGGTTGCTCACAACCCCCGAGATCCTGATCCTCGATGAGCCGACCAGGGGCATCGATGTCGGGGCCAAGTATGAGATCTACGTGATCATGCGCTCTCTCGCCTCCCAGGGCAAGGGCGTGATCATGATCAGCAGTGAGATGCCTGAGCTTTTGGGCATGACCGATCGAATCGTCGTCATGAGCGAGGGGCGGGTCAGTGGTATCGTCAACAGCAAAGAAACAAGCCAGGAAGAGATCATGGAACTGGCTACCAAATACGTAGGGTAGGAGGAGAAGATGAAGATCAGCTCACTGTTGGATGGAAAGAAAATCAGGCAATTTGTCATGGAGAGGGCCATCTTTCTTGTCCTCTTGCTCCTAGTCATCGTCATTGCGATCATCAACCCCAGGATTCTGCGCCTACAGGTTCTCAGGGACATCCTTATGATGAGCTCGACGAAGATCATCATGGCCCTGGGGATGATGTTCGTCATCCTCACCGGCGGCGTTGACCTTGGCGGCGGACGGCTGGTTGGCATGGCAGCGGTGGTGTCGGCCTCGATGCTGCAGACAGCGGACTATGTACGGCGCTTCTACCCCGATATGGGGCAGGTCCCCTTGATCGTACCGATCCTCCTCGCTCTGCTCATCGGAACGCTCTTTGGTATGATGAACGGCCTAATCGTCGCCAAGTTCAAGGTACCGGCCTTCATCGCTACCCTCAGCTCGATGTTGATCATCTACGGTATCAACTCGATCTACTTCAATATGCCTCCCAACAATAGCCAGCCGATCGGGGGACTTCGCGCAGACTTCACGTTCCTAGGATCCGGATCGATTGGATTCATTCCGGTGATTGTCATTTTTGCTGCTCTGGTGTCGGTGATCGTCTGGATCATTCTCAACAAGACAGTCTTTGGCAAGAACATCTATGCAGTGGGTGGCAACCCTGATGCAGCGGCGGTATCGGGCATCAACATCACCCAGACGCTGGTAGGCCTCTTTGCAGTCTGTGGCTTTTTGATCTCCTTCAGTGGTGTGCTCGAAGCGGCACGTACCGGTGGGGCGACCAACAACTACGGCTCAGGCTACGAG
>LVBE01000096.1 GCA_001603105.1 Spirochaetales bacterium Spiro_03 | reverse complement strand
CTCGTCATCAACGACCAATATCGTACAGGGCATTGTCCAATTCTTGATGACTTTGCGGAATTTGTCAACAAAATGAAATATCTGTTACATTTTTATAAATATCAGTCATTGTATTCAGCGATCGACGCTCTACCATTGAAGGTACCAGGAGGAATGATTATGAAAAAATTACTTTCCGTACTACTGATCATCTCTGTCTCAGCCATGCTGGTCTTCGCTGCCGGCTCCGGTGAGGCCAAGAGCCCATCAAAGGCGAAGACTGTCGTTGAGATTTGGTCCAACGACCGCCATGACCTTGAGTACTTGAATGCCATGATCGCCAAGTTCAATGAGAGCAACAGCGACATTGAGATCAAGCACACCACGGTCGTCGACAACTACCCCAACATGTTGGTCATGGGCTTTACCAGCGGCAACGCCCCCGACCTCTTCTACATGAACGCACGGGGCACAGGCTTTGACTTGAAGACGTTTGTTGATGCAAAGATGCTGACTCCCTACCCCGATTCGCTACTCGATGATCCGGCCTTCGCCAAGGTCACCGATGCCCGCAAGCACATCGTCGAGGGTGTCAATGCCATCAACGGAGTGCCCTATGCAATCTTCAACGTCGTGCGCAGTGGAACGCGGATGATCTACAACGTCGATCTCTTCAAGAAGAGCAACATCACCAAGTTCCCCACCACCCTCGCCGAGATGGTCGAGGTAGCCGACAAGATCACCAAGGACGGCAAGGGCCAATACTATGGCATCGCCACCTGTGCATCGGCGCAGTTTGAGCGGTGGCTTGAGGGCATCATCAACAAGAGCGGGATCTACCACTACGACTTCGACCGCGGTGTCTTCGACTTCTCGCAGTACAAAGAGGCGATCCTCTTGGCCCAGAAGTTCTTCAAGAACGGGAGCATGTTCCCTGGCTCCAACACCCAGGGCGTCGATGCGATGCGCGCTCAGTTCGCCAACGGCACCTTTGCACTCTGGGGCAACGCAAGTCAGGAGGCAGGCGTCTTCACCGACCAGTTCCCGATCTCGGACTTCGAGTGGGCAGTGGCTGAGCTACCCTCTCTGGACGGCAGCGTGAAGGGAACCGTGGACTCTCGACCGCAGAAGGGACTGTTCATGTTCTCCTCTTCCAAGAACAAGGATGCCGCATGGCAGGTCGTCAAGTACCTCAACAGCGAGGCGTTCGTGAAGGGCTACATCGAGCAGGGATATGCGCTGCCGCTGTCGACCTACATGCAGCAGGTTGTTGACATGGGCAAGATCGGCCGCCTGGCAGACTTCGCACCGGTCTCGTACGAAGGGCTGTATCCCTCAGTTCCCGCTGTCTCCGTCTCCGGTGAGCCGTATGCAGTGGCGATCTGGAACACCATCGTAAGCGGCAGTGACGTTAACAAGACGATCGCTGACTTGAACAAGAAGTACAACGAGGCACTGGATCGCGACCTGGCTCTCGGCAAGGTGAAGCGGATTGTCATCAAGGGATTCGATCCGTTGAACCCGAATGCCAAAGAGGCTACCTTCCTCGACAAGTAACCAACCAAACCGATTCTCTGGGCCATGGGTGATCCATGGCCCAGAGGCATCTGCCTGGACAACCCAGATATCACACAAAAGGAGGGTTTGAAATGACGCAAGAGGTCAAACGGCTGCAGCGACGAGAGAATATCTCAGCAGCATTGATGATGAGCCCGGCGGTGCTGCTGTTGGCTGTAACCTCCATCTATCCATTTCTGTGGCTCTTTCGCTACGTGCTCTATGACTATAACGGGTTTGTTGCCTACTTCACCGGCACCTACAACCTCAAGCGCGCCTTAACCGATACAGTTTTTTGGAAGAGCGTGCTCCACACCTTCGAATATGCGGTGGGCAAGTTGTTGCTGATCCTACCCATCGCCCTCTCTTTGGCTGTTTTTATCAGCCGCAACCTTCCCGGCAGCCGCGGCTTTCGTGTGATCTTCTTTCTGCCGACAGTCATCAGCGCAGCAGTCTACAGCCTGATCTTCACCTTCATCTTCGCAGTTTTCCGCGGCCCATTGAACACGGTCTTCGCATCCATCGGATTGATCAAGGCCCCGATTGACTGGCTCGGGGACCCAAAGTGGGTGATGTTCAGCGTCGTACTCGTCGCCGTGTGGGGTGGGTTGGGCAACTACATGATCTACTTCATCAGCGGTCTGTCATCGATCTCAGCGGACATCTATGAGAGCTGCATGATCGACGGAGCCAACGGACTTCAGACCTTCTTCAAGATCACGCTGCCGATGCTCAGCCCGATCCTCAAGGTCATTCTGCTCTTGGCGGTGACCACTGCCTTCAAGGACTATGAGTCGATCCTCGTGCTCACCTCAGGAGGACCGAACGGACGGTCGCATGTGATGTTCTCCTATATCTATACGCTGATCTTCGAATCGTCGTCGACCCCGCAGATCGGCTACGCTACAATGCTCAGCGTCATAGCCGCGCTGATCATCGGCATCGTCACAGCGCTCTACCTCTACCTGGCGCGCAAGCTCGACGACGTATATTGAGGAGGCGGTCATGGATACTCTACATGCAATCAACAGCAAGAGGCAGAAAGCCGTGATCTGGACGATCACGATCTTCACTGCGATTTTTGCCCTGATCATGCTCTACCCGATTATCTACATCAGCCTCGGCTCCTTCAAGGAGAACAAGGAGCTGTTGCTCGGCGGGGCAAACCTCCTTCCCAAGAAGTTCGTATTCAAGAACTACACCATGGCATGGCAGCAGGCCAACTTCTCGGTCTACACCAAGAACTCGATCTTCTTGGGGGCCGGGGTCATGGTCCTGACGGTCCTGGTTACCACGATGGCCGGCTACGTCTTCTCAAGAAAGAACTTCAAATACAAGGAGCTACTCTACAGCACCTTTGTCGCATTCATGTTCGTGAACGTCGGCTCGGTCACCCTCCGCCCACTCTTTGAGCTGGCTATCAAGCTGCGGATGAATACCAGCTTGGTGAGTGTCATCCTCATTATCGCAGGCACCGGCCAGGCAACCTTCATTTTCCTCAGCCGTGGCTTTGTCAACTCCATCCCCAAGGAGCTGGATGAGGCGGCCCGAATCGATGGATGCACGTTCTTTCAGACCTTCTACAAGATATTGCTACCACTGCTGCGCCCAATCGTTGCAACTATTGCACTGCTCTCATTCCGCTCGGGGTGGAACGAGTATATTCTCGCTCTGGTCTTCACCATGTCCAACGACCGCCTCAGACCCCTGACTGTCGGGGTGAACATGCTGCGCAACAACAGCGATGGGGCGGCTGCCTGGAACATCATGTTCGCTGGCGCCACGCTGGCAATCCTGCCAATGATCATCATCTACCTGCTGTTCAGCAAGCACTTCATGAAGGGCATGACCAGCGGAGCCGTCAAGGGGTAAGCGCATGCATAACCGGTTCATCAACACGTTCATCATCTCCGACGTAGTGGAGAAGCTATTTGCCGGCTCTTCTAGCCAGCGCGATATGATGCTCCATGAGCGCGAGCTGAGGGCAGAGGTCGCCGAGCGCGACCTCACCTATCCAGGCCCTGCAGAGCATAGTTCCCACAGATGGCGATTCTACTACAGCCACGGCAACTATTTTGTCGACCAAAGTACCTTTTACTCGACACTGACGCATGTCAGCTACGATGCTGCTACGGTCATCGAGGCAGAGTGCGACTGCACACGGACTTTGGTCCTGTGGACCTATGCTGCAGTGACTGTCTGGGTAAACGGAGAGATGGTCTGCCATACCGATGAGCCGGTCTACAAACCGATCATGAAGCGAAGTGCCACCGTTTCACTAAAAAAAGGGCGCAATGAAGTATATGTTCGCCTGCAGACCCTTGGCGTCAGGGACACCAGAAGCCTCTTTGGCATCGAGGTCACCGACTCTGTGGATCTGAGGTATTCAGTGCCCAAGATCGAGGCCTTCGAGGAGTACCTTCAGGCTCGGTCATTTCTTGATAGAGTTTCATTCAAAGACGGACACCTCCACTTCCCCTCCAAACGCGACGACCTCGAGTTTGGCTTGGATGCGCAAAGCCCCGACTACTCCAAGGTAGCCCAACGCTACCGATGGCACACGATCGGGGCGGTCCGCTCATATGCCGTTGAGCCGGGGCAGCCTCACTTCCTGGTCAGAGTGAGGGTAGGGGATCAGACGCTTGCGCGACGTTTTGAGGCAATTGAGCAGATCAGGGCAGAGTACTCGACGTTTGCCGATCGAGGCGACAACTATCGGCGGATGCTCAAGCAGATCGCCCAAGCCGAAGGGCTGTCACGCGGGGACAAATTCGGCTTCTACATCCAGAATATCCTTGCCAGAAAGGCGTTGGGCATCGAGGGTAAGCGCGACGGTGAGTACCTCTTGACGACCTTGCAACAGATCACCGACCGCTATGACTGCTCCGACTTTCTTGTCTCAGGGGTCATCCGGTATCTGAAGAACTATGACTTGGAGCCATCCATCAAAGAACAGGTCGAGCAGACACTCTTCAATTGGCGGTATTGGATGTCGATGGAGGGCTCGGATGGGATGTGTTTTTGGAGTGAGAATCACTCCTTGCTCTTCTACTCAAGTGCGATGATCGTCGGCTCGATGTATCCTGAGGCGTACTTCCCTACAGCCCGGATGAAAGGAGTAGAGCTTGAGGCGTTCGGAAGGCGGTTGACCGCCCAGTGGCTCGATGATGTGGAGGTGTACGGCTACGAGGAGTTCCTCAGCACCGTCTATATGAATGTGACCTTCGCATCGCTGTTGAACATCATCGACTATGCTGACAAAGAGATCGCCGTTCGAGCACAGCGCGTCACCGACCTGATGCTCAGACAACTGAGCCTACACACCTGGGATGGGGCGATCATCGCTCCGATGGGACGTGTCTACCGCTCGGTGA
>LVBE01000095.1 GCA_001603105.1 Spirochaetales bacterium Spiro_03 | reverse complement strand
ATCAAGAGCCCGGCGGACATGAAGGGCCTTAAGCTGCGCACCCCGCCGATCGAGTCGATCATCGAGGCGATGAAGGCCCTCGGTGCGAACCCTGTCTCCATCCCGTACGGCGATACGTACATGGCACTGAAGACCAACGTTGCCGACGGTCAGGAGAACCCGTTGGCCAACATCGGAGACATGAAGTTCTTCGAAGTGCAGAAGTACATGACCCTGATCGACTACCAGTTCCACCCCGAGCCGATCGACATTGGTCTGGGCGTCTGGAATTCACTGCCCCAAGATCTGCAGAAGATTGTCCAGGACGGTGCGTGGATCTATACCGATGAGCAAAACCGCCTGCGCCGTGAGCTCAATGACTACTACTATAACATGATCGTCGCCGGTGGGATTCAAGTGTACAACCCGACCAAGGGCGAGATCGAGCAGTTTGTCAACGCTTGTAAGCCAGTATACGACCACTTTGTAAAGAAGGGGATCTTCACCCAGGCTGACTTGGATGAGGCCCGTCGTCTCGTTGCGGGAAAATAACATGCCCAAGGCCCGCCCTTCGAACGAGGGCGGGCTGACTTGAATCCATGAGAAGTGAGTCAGTATGAAAAAAATAATCGTAGGAGCCGACCGGTTCCTCTCAGGATTTGGCATCGCACTGAACGCGGTGCTCGCCAGCGGTGTGATCATCAGCGTCTTCCTTCGCTACTTTTTCTCAATCGCCTTTGTGCAGAGTGAGGAGCTGTTGACGATGGTCTTTGTCGCTACAACCTTCTTTGGCTCCGCCCTTGGCCTTCGCGAAGGCGATCATATCGCTATAACGAACTTTGTTGATATGGCCAAACCAAGGACCCGCCGCATCGCTGCCATCGCAAGCCAGCTCGTCATCATCGTCGTGTCGCTGGTGATGGTCTATTACAGCATCCGGATGATCAGCAAGGTCGGGCGGGTCACGAGCCCAGCCACCGGCATCATGCGTGGGTGGTACTATGCCATCATCCCCACATCGTTCGTCTTCACCATCTTCTATTCGGTGGTTGATATCGTAGGACAGTTCATCCCCATCCCTGCCCCTGTCAAAGGATTTGAGGATGATAGTGAACTCGGCTTCCAAGGAGACAAGTAATGCAACTGTCCTTGATGTTTTTGGCATTGATCGTATTTTTGGTAATCGGAGTCCCCATCGCATTCGCCATCGGTGCGTCGGGCGTTCTCTATATGGTATTGACCAACCCCACGTTCCTATTGACGTTCCCCCAGCGGGTCTGGTCCGGTACTGAGAGCTTCATCATCATCGCCATGCCCCTCTTCATGCTCACCGGAGAGCTGATGAACCACTCTGGACTGACGCGTAGGCTCATCGACTTCTCAATGCTGTTGGTCAGACCCATCAGAGGTGGCCTCGGTGAGGTGAATGTCGTCGCCAGCATGATCTTCGGCGGCATCAGCGGCTCATCGGTCGCCGACACCTCGGCTCTTGGTTCGATCCTCATCCCCGACATGGTCAAGAAGGGCTACCCTCTGAGCTTCTCCGCAGGTGTCACCGTTGCGAGCTCTACGATGGGAATGATCATCCCCCCATCGGTGCCGATGCTCATGTATGCCATGGTCAGCGGCGCCTCGGTAGGCAAGTTGTTCCTCGCCGGACTGCTGCCGGGCATTCTCATTGGTGTGACCCAGCTGGTCTTGACCTATACGATCTCAAAGAAGAACCACTACCATCCACCAAAGCAGAAAATGGAGGTGCGTGAAGCCATCACCATCGCCAAGGATGGCTCGCTCGCCATCTTGATGCCGCTGTTGATCATCATCACCGTCTCCTTCGGCGTCGCCACGGCCAGTGAGTCAGCCGGTGTGGCCGCCCTTTATGCCCTGGTCCTTGGTTTCTTCGTCTATAAGGAGTTGCGGTGGAGTGACGTGAGGAAGGCACTGAAAAAAACCTTCATGATGAGCAGCTCCATCATGATCATCGGCGGCTTTACGATGATCTTCACCTGGATTCTCGCTGTGGAGCAGGTACCGGCGGCGATTGGCAACTTCTTGGTCAACTCCAGTATTCCCACCTGGCTGGTCTTCATCTTGCTGGATATCCTGATTCTCATCCTCGGGACCTTTCTCGACGTCACCCCCTGTATCCTGCTCATCACCCCGATCCTTTTGCCGGTCATGCGTCAGTTCGGCATGAGCGAGTTGCAGTTCGGGGCGATCATCATTACCGGCTTGGCCATAGGTTTGGTCACCCCACCGGTGGGCATGTGCCTGAACGTGGCAAGCAAGATCTGTGGTATGGACATCGTCGCCATCTTCAAGGGGGCATTGCCGTTTATCATTTGTAACATTATTGTATTGGTAGGAGTCACATTCATCCCTCAACTGAGTATGTGGCTGCCATCGTTCATGTAACATTTTTTTAAGGAGTTTGTAATGGACATTCGTTATTCAACCGGAAAAGAGGCGTTCAAGCGCATGACGACCGAAGAGCTTCGCACAGAGTTCCTGATCAAGGACATCTTCGTCGCCGATGATGTGAGCGCTGTCTATTCGCATATCGATCGGATCGTCACCCTGGGAGCGATGCCGGTCAACGGTCCCGTCGACCTAGCAAAGAACATCGACCCGATGAAGAACTTCGGTGTCGATTACTTCCTTGAGCGCCGTGAGCTGGGCATCATCAACATCGGGGGGGACGGGTACGTCGAAGCAGATGGCGTGCGCTACGACCTGGTCCACTACGATGGGCTCTATCTGCCGATGGGCACCAAGGCAGTGAGCTTGGGCAGCCTCGATGGCAAGAACCCCGCCAAGTTCTACATGAGCTGCACCCCGGCTCACCGCGCTTTCCCTGCCAAGCACATCGTCTTCAAGGATGCCAAGCATGTGCCTGCCGGCAGCAGCGCTGATGCCAATGAGCGTACCATCCACCAGTACATCCACCCTGATGTGCTTGATACCTGCCAGCTTTCGATGGGATTGACTGAACTAGCTACCGGTAGTGTGTGGAATACGATGCCCGCCCACACCCATGAGCGGCGCATGGAGGTGTACTTCTACTTTGACATCAAGGAGGGGCAGACGCTCTTCCACCTGATGGGAGAGCCTGATCAGACCCGCCACATCGCAGTAGGCAACGAGCAGGCGGTCATCAACCCGTCGTGGTCGATCCACAGTGGGGTGGGGACGAGCAACTATACCTTCATCTGGGCGATGTGTGGGGAGAACCGCACCTACACCGATATGGACTGGATCAAGACCGAGGATTTGAGGTAGGAGCATGAATGCATATCTGAATGAACAATTCTCCCTGGAGGGGAAGGTCGCCTGGGTGACCGGCGCCTCCTATGGCATCGGGTTCTCCATGGCCTGCGCCTTTGCGAAGGCCGGAGCAAAGATCGCCTTCAATGACATCAACAGTGAGTTGGTGGAAAAGGGCCTGACTGCCTACAAGGAGGCAGGCCTTGAGGCCAAGGGCTACGTCTGTGATGTCACCGATGAGAGCGCGGTACAGAAGACCGCGGCTCAGATCGAGAAGGACTTGGGGCCGGTGGACATCCTGGTCAACAACGCCGGCATCATCCGCCGCATCCCGATGCATGAGATGGACGTGGCCGATTGGCGCAAGGTCATCGACATCGACCTGAATGCCCCCTTCATCGTCGCCAAGGCGGTGCTGCCTTCGATGATGGCGCGCCGAAGTGGCAAGATCATCAACATCTGCTCGATGATGAGTGAGCTGGGCCGGGAGACGGTCAGCGCCTACGCGGCGGCCAAGGGTGGGCTGAAGATGCTGACGCGCAATATCGCCAGCGAATATGGCTCCTACAACATCCAGTGCAACGGGATCGGGCCGGGGTATATCGCCACGCCCCAGACTGCACCGCTGCGCGAGCGCCAAAGTGACGGCAGCCGCCACCCCTTCGACTCCTTCATCTTGGCCAAGACACCCGCCGAGCGTTGGGGACTCGCCGAGGACCTGGAGGGGCCTGCGCTCTTCTTGGCATCGAAGGCCAGTGACTTCGTCAACGGCCATGTGTTGTATGTCGATGGCGGCATCCTCGCCTACATCGGAAAACAACCCTAATGTGACCGACTTGTGGATTCTGCCCCGCCCCATGTCCAGAGGCGGGGCTTTTCTATTTGGCATGGTTGCAAATTGCGTTCTAGCGAGAAGATAACCTCTTAGGTTGAAGGATGCCCAAATACGCAAGATGAAAGTTTAGAGATTGGCAATTTTGAGAATACGTGGTTTTATGCTATACCGCAACAAGATTTCAAAATTGAAATATCGTTTCGAAATAAAATTCACCAAGTAATTGTATTCAAACAAGTTGCCACCCCTTTTTTGATGGGTTTTGGACTCTTTTGATTGACAGTATTCCCCTGAACCGATAGGATTTGACAGGCTATTAATTTAAGAGAAAACACAACAGGAGTCACGTATGGCAGAAAAGAACGTCAAGTATGTCTATTTCTTTGGCTCCGGCATGACAGAAGGAACAGTCGATATGAGAGATCTGCTCGGCGGAAAAGGTGCCAACCTTGCCGACATGACCTCCATCGGCCTTCCAGTACCGCCGGGCTTTACGATCAGCACCGAGGCGTGCGCGTATTATAGTGCAAACAATGGGAACTATCCGTCTGGGTTGCGTGATCAGGTAATGGAAAACCTTGCAAAGCTTGAGAAGCTGATGGGCGCAAAGCTCGGAGGCAAGGAGAATCCGCTGCTTGTCTCGATCCGTAGCGGCGCTGCTTCCTCGATGCCCGGCATGATGGACACTGTCCTCAACCTCGGCCTCAATCCTGAAGCAGTCGAGGCGATGATCGCCAAGACCGGCAACGAACGCTTTGTACTGGACAGCTACCGTCGCTTCATCCAGATGTTCGGCGATGTGGTCATGGAGGTTCCGCACAGCGCCTTTGAGCGAGCACTGCAGGATGTCAAGGACGAGCGCGGCAAGGTTGCCGACACCGACCTTGACAGCGCCGACCTCAGAGAGGTCACCAAGCGCTACCTCGCTCTCTACAAGCGCCACACCAAAGAGGAGTTCCCCACTGACCCGGTTGACCAGCTCTTCAAGGCCATCAACGCGGTCTTCAAGTCCTGGAACAATGAGCGTGCCATCAAGTATCGGCAGATGAACGACATCCGGGGTCTGCTCGGCACCGCCGTCAACGTACAGACGATGGTCTTCGGCAACATGGGGGACACCAGCGGCACCGGTGTCGCCTTTACCCGTGACCCCTCCACCGGCGAGAATATGTTCTACGGTGAGTACCTGATGAACGCCCAGGGTGAGGACGTCGTCGCCGGTATCCGTACCCCGGAGCCGATCAGCCATCTGGAGGCGGTCAACAAGGACGTATATCAGCAGCTCGTCGAGATCCGCGATCTCTTGGAGAAGCACTACAAGGACATGCAGGACGTCGAGTTCACCATCCAGGAAGGCAAGCTCTACATGCTGCAGACCCGTAACGGCAAGCGCACCGTCTTCAGCTGGCTGCGCAGCCAGGTCGAGATGGTCGAAGAGGGCCTGATCGACAAGAAGACAGCAGTAAGCCGTGTGCCAGCAGGGGAGTTCGGCAAGCTCTTCGCCCCGATCCTCGATGCCAAGTACCTCAGGGACAATGGGATCAAGCCGGTCACCAAGGGCCTGAACGCCTCCCCCGGTGGAGCGAGTGGAGAGGTCTACTTCACCGCTGAGAAGGCAGAGCAGATGGCAAAGCTTGGCAAGGAAGTGATCCTTGTCCGCGCTGAGACCAGCCCTGAGGACATCGGTGGCATGGCAGTGGCAAAGGGTATCGTCACCAGCCGCGGTGGCATGACCAGCCACGCTGCAGTCGTTGCCCGTGGAATGGGTTGTCCGTGTGTCAGTGGCGCCGGCGAGATCTACATCAATGAAGAGAAGGGCTATCTGGAAGTAGGTGGCACCAAGCTCTTCGAAGGTGATTACATCTCCCTTGATGGATTTACCGGTGAGGTCTACACCTCCAAGATCCCGGTAAAGGCCAGTGAGATCGTCCAGGTCCTCAACGGTACGATGAAGGAGAGTGAGAGCACCCTCTTTGCCAACTACAAGAAGTTCATGGGCTACGTAGCCGACCTCAAGCGCCTGGGTGTCTACACCAACGCCGATACCCCCCACGATGTCGAGATGGCCGTCGCCTTCGGCGCCGAGGGCATTGGCCTGTGTCGCACCGAGCATATGTTCTTCGGCACCAACCGGATCATGCCGATGCGCAAGATGATTCTGGCAAGCAACACCATCGACCGAGAGAAGGCTCTCTTGGAGCTGCTTCCGATGCAGCGCGGCGACTTTGAGGAGATCTTCAAGGTCCTCGACGGGCGGCCGGCCACGATCCGGTTGCTCGACCCACCGCTGCATGAGTTCTTGCCCAATGACCATACCAGCCGCCATGAGCTCGCCCTGCAGATGGGCATCAGCGTCGAGGAGGTTGCCCAGAAGGCCGCGAGCCTGCACGAGTTCAACCCGATGCTCGGCTTCCGTGGTTGTCGCCTGGCGATCATCTACCCGGAGATCCTCAGGATGCAGGTCCGTGCGATCATCGAGGCGGCGATCAACGTCAAGCGCGCCGGCGTCGAAGTCCACCCTGAGATCATGATTCCGCTTGTAGGCCACTACAAGGAGTTCATCTTCACCAAAGAGCGTGCCCTTGAGGTCATCGAGCAGGTCTTTGACGAGCAGGGCATGCATGTCGAGTATAAGATCGGTACGATGATCGAGGTGCCACGCGCAGCGATCACCGCCGACGAGATCGCAGCGCACGCGCAGTTCTTCAGCTTCGGGACCAACGACCTGACGCAGATGGCCTGTGGCTTCAGCCGCGATGATTCGGCCTCCTTCCTCGGCCCCTATGTCCATGACACCGACAAGCAGTTCTACGAGTACGATCCGTTTGAGACGATCGACATCGCAGGGGTAGGCAAGTTGGTTGACATGGCGGTCAAGCTTGGTCGTGGTGCAAACCCTGACTTGAAGGTTGGCATCTGTGGCGAGCATGGAGGTGATCCACGCACCATCGCCTTCTGTGAGCGGGTTGGGCTTGATTACGTCAGCTGCTCCCCGTTCCGCGTCCCGATCGCTCGCCTTGCAGCTGCGCAGGCGGTGATCGGCGCCAAGAAGTGACACTGAAGTACGATATGACAAGGCCCGGACGGATGTCCGGGCCTTGTTGTCAATTGAGCCAAAAAAGGGAATTGAACCCTTGACCTGCTCATTACGAGTGAGCCGCTCTACCCCTGAGCTATTTTGGCGTAGCTATGACAGCAGGTGCATTCTATCGAAAAGCTGAAAGAGAGTAAAGGCCTCATTTGCCTTGACCTCGCTGTCCGTTCTTTAGTAGTCTGTCTGAGAGGGTAGCTTTGAAAACATATAATCGCTTCAACAACGCCGTTGCCCATCAAATGGTCTTGCTCATAGAGGCTGAGGGGCGAGGTCTCGGTCCGCGAGTCGGTGCATCCTGGCAGCCTGACGTCGCCCAGTTCTTACTGGAGATGGTTCCCCACGCCCTTGACTATGGCCTGAATCTCAGCGACATCGTCCCCCTGATCGGAGAGGATGATGATGAGCTGTGGGACGAGGACGACATCCCCTTTGGCGAGATCGACGACGACTTTTTTGAGGATGACGAATCATGAAGATCCTGGGGATCGAAACCTCCTGTGACGAGTGCGCTGCCGCAGTAGTCGAGGACGGGCGGATCATCCACTCCAATATCATCGCAACCCAGATCGCCCAGCATACCCCGTTCATGGGGGTGGTGCCTGAGCTTGCCAGCCGCCTGCACACCCAGTGGATCATTCCCACCGTTGATGCGGCCCTCAGAGAGGCGAATCTCAAGGCTCACGAACTCGATGGGGTAGCGGTGACCAACCGCCCAGGCCTATTGGGGTCGCTGCTCGTCGGCCTCTCCTTTGCCAAGGGGTTTGCCGCAACCCACCGACTGCCCTTGATCACCATCGACCATATCAGGGCGCACCTCTACGCCCCTCAGATGGAGGCGCCGCTTGCCTATCCCTATCTTGGGGTGCTGGTCAGCGGAGGCCATACCGTCATAGCGCGCGTCGATGGCTACGACCAGGTAGAGACGCTAGGGGCCACCGTCGACGATGCGATCGGCGAGGCGTTTGACAAGGTGGCCAAGCACTACCACCTTGGCTACCCTGGAGGCAAGGTCATCGACGAGCTTGCCCGTAGCGGCAATCCCCGAGCCTTCCTCTTCTCCGGCTCGACGCTTCCCAATCCCCTTGACATCTCATACAGTGGGCTGAAGAGCGGAGTCATCCACCAGCTTGATACGTTCTGGGATGGGGCGAGTGAGAAGAGTGCACAAAATATTGCCGCTTCCTTTGAACGCGCCGCAGTCAACATGTTGATCAAGCGCGTCCGCCTTGCCCTGCAAGAGACAGGGCTGAAGCGGATCAGCGCTGGCGGTGGGGTGGCGGCAAACACGTACCTGCGCAATGAGCTCGCTGCTTTTCGAAACGGGGGCTATGAAGTTTCACTGCCTTCACGTACACTCTGCACAGACAATGCTGCGATGGTCGCCGGCCTTGGGTATCACTACCTCGCCGACGGGCATGTTTCTTCCTATAGTGAGGGAGCCCATGCGCGTGTAAGCGCCTTCAAACGCAACAACTCATAGGATGGAGAGCATATGAGCGGGCACTTCGATTTGGACAACGTCATCAGAAAGGTCCCTGATTTTCCCAAGCAGGGAATCCTCTACTACGACATCACCAGCATCCTTGCCGATCCGGCGGCGTTTGCCTACTGCATCGACCGCTTCGTCGACTTGGCCGGTGATACGGCCTATGATGCAGTGGCTTGCATCGAAGCGCGGGGCTTCATCTTCGGCTCCCCCCTTGCCCTGCGCCTGGGTCTTCCGTTGGTCTTGGTACGCAAAATGGGCAAGTTGCCCAACAAAGTCCACACCAAGAGCTTCGATCTTGAGTATGGCAGCGATGTCGTGTGCATCCAGCAGCTCGACATCAAGAAAGGGCAGCGGATTTTGCTCGTCGATGATCTGATCGCAACCGGCGGGACCTTGAAGGCCGCAGTGTCGATGTTCGAGGAGCATGGGGCGATCGTCAAGAAGATCCTCGGGGTCATTGGACTGCCATTTCTTGACTACGCAACGAGTTTGGCTGGTTGTGACGTTCAGGTTTTGCAAGAGTACCACAGCGAATAGAAAGTGGCTTGACAAAGAGTGGGCAATTCCGTATCCTACGACAGTCTTTTGAATTTGGGATGTAGTGTAATGGTAACACTGCAGATTCTGGTTCTGCCTTTGGGGG
>LVBE01000094.1 GCA_001603105.1 Spirochaetales bacterium Spiro_03 | reverse complement strand
GATATACTCAGGCCATCGAGTTAGAGAGAGGAGAGTACACAATGAGTACCATGAGTTTTTCCATTCCCCGCCTCACCTACTACGGAGCGGGAGCCTTAGAGAAGCTTGCCACCTTGGACGGCAAGCGTGCGGCCATCGTCACCGGCGGCAGCTCAATGAAGCGCTTTGGCTTTCTCGACCAGGCAACTGAACTGCTCAAGAGCGCCGGCATGGAGACGATCATCATCGATGGCGTTGAGCCCAATCCATCGGTGGAGACCGTCATCCGCGGAGGCAAAGAGATGCTTGCCTTCGGCCCCGATTGGATCGTAGCCATCGGCGGAGGGTCCGCCCTCGATGCCGCCAAGGTGATGTGGTGCTTCTACGAACACCCGCAGTTGACCTTCGAAGAGATCATCGAACCCGGTTCGATGCCCCCGCTACGCAACAAGGCTCGCTTCATCGCCATCCCATCGACCAGTGGAACGGCCAGTGAGATCACCGCCTTCAGTGTCATCACCGACACCGCCAACCATATCAAGTACCCGATCGTCGCAGCCGACATGGTGCCGGACATCGCGATCCTCGATCCCGCCATCCCGGCGACGATGCCAAAGCACATCACCGCCAACACCGGGATGGATGTCATGGCACACGCCGTCGAGGCGATCGCCTCCACCGCTGCCACCGCCTTCACCGACCCATATGCGATCCAGGCGATCAAGATGGTGCTCGAGAACCTGCCAGCTGCGTATGAGGATGGGGACAACCTGGTAGCCCGCTTGGCAATGCACGAAGCCTCCGCCCTCGCCGGTATGGCATTCACCAATGCGTCCTTGGGCTTGGTGCACTCGATGGCGCATAAAATCGGCGGTGAATTCGGCGTAACCCACGGTTTGGCAAACGCAATCCTCTTGCCCTATGTGATCGCCTACAACCGCCAGTTCACCGACAAGTACGCCTACGTAGAGAAGATCCTCGGCCTCGAGGACCTGGGGGCAGCGATCGGTGAGCTGAACAAGAAGCTGGGTATCCCTGCCTCCTTCCAAGCGTGCGATGAGGTTGACTTTGCACAGCAGAAGTTCCTCGCCGTCCTGGATCGGATGAGTGAGAACGCCTATAGAGATCCATGCACGCTGACCAACCCCGGCTCTCCTACCGCCAATGATGTGAAGGCGCTCTTTGAGGCCGCATACTTCGGTAAAACGCTCCAGTGATGGACTGTTGATACAAAGACACAAGAGGGCCGCTGCGTTGCAGCGGCCCTTCTTCGTATGAAGCGATCGGTCAGTTCGTCGCTGTCTTGGGCAACAGCAAGTTCAGGCCAATGCCCACCAACGTGGCGAGCGCCACACCGGCGAGGGTGAAGGTCAGGTCCTGGCCCATGGCAAAGGAGAGCGTTCCCCCACCGATGCCGATGACGAGGATCACGCTGCTGATGGTCAGATTGCGTTTGTCCTCGTAGTTTACACCGCTATCGACGACGGTTCTCAGCCCACTTGAGGCGATGGTGCCGAAGAGCAGCATCGAGATGCCACCGAGCACCGGCGACGGGATCGTCTGGATGAGAGCGCCGAACTTGGGAAAGAAGGAGAGCAGGACCGCCACCACAGCAGCCCCCCCGGTGACCCAGACCGAGTAGACGCGGGTAAGGGCGAGCACTCCGATGTTCTCCCCATAGGTGGTGTTGGGTGGTCCGCCCCAAAACGATGCCCACAGCGTCGCAAGGCCATCGCCGGCAAGGGTGCGTTCAAGGCCGGGATCGGCGTAGAAGTCCTTGCCCACCACCTTGCTGATAGTCAGCGTATCGCCAAGGTGCTCACAAATCGTGGCAAGGCTGACGATGATAAAGGTCACCGAGGCGACAAGATTGAACTTCGGAAAAGTAAAGGTCGGCAGGCCAAACCAAGGTGCTTGTCGCACCCCGTCAAAGGTGATGAGCACCCACGCCGGGGAGATGAAGCCGGCGACCAGGGCTGTAAGGTAGCCGCCCAACAAGCCGATGAGGATCGGGATGATGGAGAAGAAGCCCTTGGCGAAAACATTGGCAACGATCGTCAAGACGAGGGTGACCGATGCGATGAAGAGGATGTACAGGCTATAGTTGCCGCTGCTGTCATTCATCGCCATGCCCATCGCCGTGGGGGCGAGGTTCAGGCCGATGACGATGATGACACTGCCGATGACCACCGGCGGCAGGGCTTTGTTGAGCCAGTTGTGCCCGCTCTTCTTGATAATGAGGGCGACCGCCACGTAGAAGAGGCCACTGACGAACGCACCACCCATCGCATACCCTACCCCATAGCTTGCGCTGATGGCGATCAGGGCGGGAATGAAGGCAAAGGAGGAACCGAGGAAGGCTGGCACCTTTGAGCCGGTGATGAGGATGTAGAGCAGCGTCCCGGTGCCGGCGGTGAAGAGCGCGGTGGAGGGACTGAGGCCGGTGAGGATCGGCACCAGGATCGTAGCGCCGAACATGGCGAAGACGTGCTGGATGGAGAGCGGGATCCACTGTGAAAGCGGTGGTCGGTCACTCGGTCCATAGATGACGGTGGGGCTTTGGCGATGTGCCATCGGGGTACTCCTTGGGTCTAGACGCGCTCGATCGCTCGTCCAAGACAGGGGATGTGACCTCTAGGAAGTCTCTCCATCCTATCGAGAAACAGCAGCCAATGGGAAGAGCGTATAGACCGATTCATGCCGTCGGTCACAAATATTTTCGCCACAGTGGCAATAGGGCCCCATAGAGTACGAGAATCGGGCTGGCGATGATCGCTACGATGAAGAAGGCCAACATCTTGGGCTTTGATGAGAGCAGATCATCATACCACGGTGGTAGGGGATATTCTTGTCGGTTCATGCTCCCTCCTTGGCTCTAGTGTGCACCACCAGGTGTGACACAGCGTGTCTCACCTAAGATTTTTGCCCATGGCCTGCACAAGATTTCGATATCGCTCGACAAAGGGCGGCGGTGAGAGCGGGCGGATGAGCGGTCCATACGAGAGCAAGGCGAAGACGACCTCATCGAGGTTTGAGACCGCAAGGCTCACCACCAGAGCCCCTTCCTCTTCCTTCATCATCTGGCTCTGGTGCCATCGCTGAGTCGCGATGGCTTGGGCGGCCCACCCCGTTGCCCGAAAACTGACTGTCACCACCTCCTCTGAGAGGAAGATCCCATAGCCGCGATCGATGAGGGCATCGAGGTCGCTGTCGCTATAGCGCTGTGGTGCACGATCGCCCTCGATGGGGTACAGATCGACGACTCGGGCGAGGTGGAAGGTGCGGATCGCCTTTTTATGCACGTCGTAGCCCAATAGATACCAGCGGCTTGCGTAGTTGATGAGCCTGAGGGCCTCGACGTGGCGCCGAGAGAGCGAGCCCTTGCTATCCTTGTATGAGAGGGTGATGCGCACGTTCTGCTTCATCGCCTCCACTAGACGGCCGAAGAGTTGCCAGTTTGGCCAATCCTGCACTGGAGAGCGGAAGACGATCTTCTTGGCCAGGGCTCGGTACTCCTCCTCAAGACCCCGATCGAGTGCTTCGCTTGCCCCATCGATGAGGATCGGCTCCATCCCTTGAGTCTGCGCTAGGGAGCGGAAGATTGCACCGAGGACCAGCAGGTGGCCGTTGGCCTCGCTGAAGGGAGAGAAGGGTGCACTGTAGAGGTAGGATCGGGAGGCTGCATCGTAGACGATGGGGGCGCCGAGGCGATCGCGCAGGTAGGCGATGTCGCGCACCACCTGTCGGCGGCTGACCTCAAAGGCCTTGATGACCGATGCAGTGCTCACCCTTCCCTGCTGCTCGATCATCCGACTGATATAGAGAATGCGTTCCAATTGGGCCATGGCCCATCATACAACAAAGACCCTCCCCGAAGGGAGGGCCGATGAGGTGCCTGTCGTCTCTTACTTGGCAGCCTTGAGGTTCGCCTCAAGCTGGTCGAGGAAGACAGAGAGTTCCTTGGGCAGCTTGTCGCCGAACTTCGGGTAGTGGTTCTCGCGGATATCGGCGACTTCGGCCAGCCATCCATCGATGTCCACTTCCAACAGCTCCTTCATCTGTGCATCGGTCACGCCCTCGGGGCGGTCTATGGCATCGATGGTCGGCATCACACCGATCGGGGTATCCATGCTCTTGGCAGTGCCTTCACACGCCTCGAAGACCCACTTCAGGACGCGGCTGTTCTCACCGAAGCCCGGCCAGATGAAGTGCTTGTTCTCGTCACGGCGGAACCAGTTGACGTAGAAGATCTTGGGCAGCTTGCTCGCATCCGGGGCAGCCTTGCCGATGTTGATCCAGTGCTGGAAGTACTCACCCATGTGATAGCCACAGAAGGGCAGCATCGCAAAGGGGTCACGGCGGATGGTACCGACCTTCAGGTCGAGGGCGGCGGCGGTGATTTCACTGCCGACGATCGAACCGAGGAAGACACCATGGTTCCAGTCGCGGCTCATGTGTACCAACGGTACGGTCTTCGGCCTTCGGCCTCCGAACAGGATGGCGCTGATGGGCACTCCCTTCGGATCCTCCCACTCAGCGGCGATTGAGGGAGCCTGGGAAGCCGGGGCAGTGAAGCGGGCATTGGGGTGGGCGGCAGGCTTCTGCTCCTTGTTGGACTTGTCCTGTACCCACGGGTTGTCCAGCCAGTCGATGAGGGGGCCGGGGGCGTCGTATCCGATGCCCTCCCACCATACATCCTTATCCTCGGTGACAGCGCAGTTGGTAAAGATCGTGTTCTTCTCGGCGGCCTTCATCGCGTTGTAGTTGGAGTGCAGCGAGGTGCCGGGAGCGACACCGAAGAAGCCGGCTTCCGGGTTGATGGCGTACAGCTGGCCGTCGCTACCGAACTTCATCCAGGCGATGTCGTCGCCGATGGTCTCAACCTTCCAACCGGGGACGGTGGGGATGAGCATGGCGAGGTTGGTCTTGCCGCAGGCGGAGGGGAAGGCGCCGGTGACGTAGCGGCTCTTGCCCTCGGGGTTGGTGATCTTGAGGATCAGCATGTGCTCGGCGAGCCACCCCTCATCGCGGGCGAGGACGCTGGCGATGCGCAGGGCGAGGCACTTCTTGCCAAGCAGGGCGTTTCCACCGTATCCGGAGCCGTAGGACCAGATCTCACGGGTCTCGGGGAAGTGGGAGATGTACTTGTGCTCAAGCGGAGCGCACGGCCACTTGCCGTTGTCGCTCTCACCCTCGGCAAGCGGCTTGCCGACCGAGTGATAGCAGGGTACGAACTCGCCATCGGATCCGAGCAGGTCGAGGACCTTGGTGCCGACGCGGGTCATGATCATCATGTTGACGACGACGTAGGGGCTATCGGTGAGTTCGACACCAATCTTGGCGATCGGGGAGCCGAGCGGACCCATGGAGAACGGGATCACGTACAGGGTGCGCCCCTTCATGCAACCGCGGTAGAGTCCAGTCATCGTCTCCTTGAGCTCAACGGGGTCGATCCAGTTGTTGGTCGGACCGGCAGCCTCCTGAGTCTTCGAGGCGATGTAGGTGCGGTTTTCGACCCGAGCGACGTCGGAGGGGTCGGAGTTGTAGGCAACACAGCCGGGCTTCTTCTCTGGATTCAATGGGACACAATACCCGTCCTTGATCTGGGCGGCGATCAGCTCATCATAGTGGGCGGAACTGCCGTCTGCGATAACGATCTCTTCGGGAGTTGTGAGCTCTGCAAAATCCAAGATCCACTTCTTGAGCTTTGCATGCTTGATGTCATTGACGTTCATGGACTACTCCTTGTTCTTAGACATAGACTACAACTCTTCATGAAATTAAGAGTTGCTAACCCCAACGGTACAGGTTTTCACGATCTTTAGCAATACGGTTTACATTGACCGATCAGAACATTGTGCCATGAAAGCGTGAGTTGAAACTCAGATACAGCTCCGGTGGAACATCCTCTGGTATATCGAGCAAGTAGTCGCTGATCTTGCGGATCCGGTCCTTCAGGCTCTCCTTTTTGGAGAGCTGTGCCTCCTTGAGCATC
The DNA here is from genome assembly GCA_001603105.1 of Spirochaetales bacterium Spiro_03. Classification (GTDB taxonomy): domain Bacteria; phylum Spirochaetota; class Spirochaetia; order Sphaerochaetales; family Sphaerochaetaceae; genus Sphaerochaeta. The sequence continues at coordinate 4,378 of LVBE01000094.1, read as the reverse complement.
GCCAGGCACTCGACGATGATCGAGTGGCTGCTACGAACCTCCTCGATGGCGGTCCTGAAGCGATGGCTGAGATCGAGGATGATCTGCACCGTCTCGTCGGGGTGGGCGGCTATGAAGGAGGGAAAGTTCTCCTTATCGATCTCCACGAGGGTACAGTCGGTGAGGGCGACCGCCGTCGAGGAGCGGGGGAACTCCTCAAAGAGTCCCATTTCCCCGAGCGATGAGCCGGGCTTTGAGATCTGGGCCAGCTCAAACTGCTGAGGGGTATGGTGGTTCAGATAGAGGGCAACGGTCCCTGAACGGAGGATGAACATCGTCGTGCAGGCCTTGCCCTGCTGAAAGATGATCGTCCCTTTTTGGACTTCAAGGATTGGGTTTCCTGCATCATGGGTAGTAGGCATAGTATCCTCCTTGTCACCGCCTCATAGTACCCCATCGACCCAAGAGCGGGCAAGGGATGTGCAATTGACAGCCGATATGGACACAGCTACCCTGTGGCCATGATCGAACTCACCCTTCCGGCCGGCAGTATGCAGGCAGCGCTGGCCGCTTTCGATGGCGGGGCCGACGCAGTCTACGTAGGCCTACGCTCCTACAGCGCCCGCCAGGCTGCCACCAACTTCAGCCTTGAGCAGATCGCACAGCTGGCCACCTTCTGCCGTGCCAACGGCAAGCGCTTCTACGTAACGCTGAACACCCTCCTCGATGATCAGGCCATCAGGGCCATCGTCCCGACCCTTCGTCAGTTGGAGCTCATCGGCTGCGACGGGGTCATCGTCCAGGACCTAGGCCTTGCTCACCTCATCAGGCGCGCCTTCCCCTCCCTTGCCCTCCACGCCTCGACCCAGCTTGCTGCCCACACCGCCGGTGCGGTCCGTCAGCTAGCCACCATGGGCTTTGAGCGCGTCGTCCTCGCCCGTGAGCTCACCATCGAAGAGATTGAGGCCATCAGGCACTCCTGCCCCGATATCGAGTTGAAGGTCTTCATCCACGGAGCTCTCTGCTACAGCGTCAGCGGCCTGTGCATGGCAAGCTACCAAGTCACCGGACGCAGCGCCAACGAAGGCGCGTGCGCCCAGATCTGTCGCTCCTACTTCACCGTCGAGTCCGATCTGTCGCTTCCCTCCGCCCTCAGTCCCCCGGGGCGCAATGCCGACACAGCATGGTTCTTCTCCATGAGCGACTTGGCCGCGGGAACGGCCATCAGGCGCCTTAGAGAGATCGGTATCGACAGCGTCAAGGTCGAGGGGCGGATGAAGAGTCCGCTCTACAGTCGGGCGGCGGCCCGCTACTTTCGCGCCCTCCTCGACGGCGATGATCAAGAGGCATCCCTCGCCGATGAGCTCGCCATCGCCTTTGCCCGTCGCCAAAGCGGCGGATGGCTCACCGGCTATGGGAGGGTTCGCCAAGATTTCTCCATCAGAACAAAGCCGACCCTTGGCAGCACCAGCTACCCTGAGCACCGTGGCGTCCTCGCCGCGACTGTGGTCGGCCTCGACAGCCAGGGGGTGTGGATCCGTAGCAGCCGAAGCCTTGGCCTCAGAGATGGGCTACTCTATTTCACCCCTTCTACTACCGAGCCGATCGAGGCAGTGCGCTTTGGCATCACCGCCCTCTATGACCAAGGGAGGCGAAGGATCACAAGCGTGGATGAGGGCAGCGTCGCCCTGCTCGCCCTGCCAGAGAAGAAGCGGTGGCCCCAAGTCGGCCACCAGCTCTTCATGGTCAGCTCCCACCGGCAGAACATAGGCCTCTACAGTGAAGCGATCGAGCCGTACAAGAGGCCGATCACCATCACGGCCACCATCGAGGATGAGGCGATCACCCTCTCGGGGTGGAAGGTGGCGGTGCGCTATGAGCTTAAAGCCTCGCCGGCAAAGAGCGAACAGGATATCGAGGCGACCCTCACCGCCGTCCTTGGCCGTAGCGCCTCTTCCTCGTTCCGCCTCAAGGACCTTGTCATCGACAATCGCTCCTCTCTTGCCACAGGCTCGCTCTTCTACCCGATAAGCCGCCTCAATGAGATGCGGCGCGCCTTCTACGACGCCCTAGAGGAGCACTACAGCCGGTCATTGGAACTTCCATACCCCCAGGGTGAAGAGCCGCCAGCTCGCCCTTGGCAGCAGCTGCCGCCGCGCTCAGCTCTCGTCACAGACCTCGGTCTGCCCTACCTCGACCTCACCTCGCTCTTATATGCCTACAAGGGCGGCAAGCCGCTCTCTTCTCATCTCTTTGAGATAGGAGGGTGGTACTACCTACCCCTCTCTCCTGTGATGTTCACCCAAGAGCAGTTCTTCGAGGAGCTGGAGGCAGTGGTAGAAGCGCTGACACACCAAAAGATCATCGACCGGGTACGCTTTGGGATCAACAATGTCGGACAGATCCCCTTCTTCGTCGAAACCCAGCTCGCTTGCTGGGCGGATGTCTATCTCTACCTCTCCAATGGCGAGAGTGCGAACGCCATCCTCGACGCCGCCTTGAATCTCATAGGTGGCTACCTCTGGATGGAGCGCGCCAGCTTTGACGCTGAGCGATGGCCAGTCACACCGACGGTGGTCGACAAAGACTTCAGAGCCAGTGCGTTCATCAGCCGCTCATGCTTTCGCCGCGACTCTTTGCTGTTGTCGTGCGAGGGCTGTCCGCACCGCGGCAGGTGGATAGTCAGAAGCGATAGCGTCGACTACACCGTCATCGTCGAGGATTGCATCACCCATACCATCGCGCTTCGATGATCGACCTGAAGTGGGAGAATTGGTAGGAGAGGGGGAAGGCAAGCAGCCCCGCCTCGAACATCTGATCAAGTTCGGCAAGGCTTACCCATCGCCAGTCATCGGTCTCCCCTTGTTGCAGGCGCACCACATCCTGGCCTGCTCTGAGGCTCACCAGGTAGATATCGACAAACGAGGCAGCCTTGCGCGCGGTGCCAAGAAACTCGATCTGGTCGTCGTCGGCCAGTATGCCGGTCTCCTCGGCCAGCTCACGCAAGGCAGCGCTCTTACTGCTCTCTCCGCTGATGACCGAGCCGGAGGTGTTCTCCCACAGCCCTGGGTAGAGCTCCTTCTCTTTGGACCTGAGCGTCATCAAGAGCTTGCCCTCGCTGTTGACCGTCCACACAGCCACCACGACGTGGAAGGTCCCGGCTTCCAGGGCCTTTGTCCTCACATGCGTGCGTCCCAATGGCCTACGCTCATCATCGTAGAGATCCCAGTACTCCATAGCCCCTCCAAACGCACGACAGGCCTCCGCATGGAGGCCTGATCTGCCCACTCGATAGTCTAGCGCAATCCGTACTGTTTGACAAAGGCCTCGGCGTTCTGGATCGACCCTCCTGCCGCTCCCTTGACCACGTTGTTGACCAACAGCAAGAAGCCGATCTTGTTGCCACGCTTCTTCAGCCGTCCGGTGTAGACGACCATGCCGCTTGGGTTGCCCCAGAAGGCGTACTTGGGCTGAGGGAAGGCAGGGGCACTGTTGTACTCAACCGGCTGTGCCGCCGATGATGGCAGGTCGTTGACGGTGGTGTAGTTCTTCCAATCCTCGATGATCTGATCGAGGGAGACATCCTCTTCGAGGTCGAGCCAGACTGCCTCAAGGTGGCCGAACATCACCGGAACCCGGACGGTATAACAGTTGACGTCACACTCGATGTTCAGGATCTTCTTGATCTCCTTCTCAACCTTCTCTTCCTCACCCTTGATGAAGGGGATGCAGTTATCGGTGATATCGAAGGAGGAGAGACCAGGGTAGCCTGCCCCGCTGACGCTCTGGTAGCTATGCATCATGATCTCGCGGATACCGTACTTGACCAGCGGACCGACGGCCATGGCAAGGCCGGTGGTCGAGCAGTTGGCGTTGGTGATGATAAAACCGCTTTGCGGATAGCCTTGGGCCTCGATCTTATTGATCTGCTCAAGGTTCGCCTCAGGGATGAGGATCGGCACATTCGCTTCGTAGCGCATCGAGGCGGCGTTGCTGAAGACATAGAAACCGTTGTCCCGCAGCTGTGGCTCGGCTTCGTTGGCAACCTCGCTTGGCAGGGCGGAGAAGACGATCTTGACACCGGCACTCTTCATCGCTTCGATGTTGAACTCCTTGACCTCGATCTCCTTGATGTGGGCGGGCATCTCGAAGGGCATGACCCAATGGACGGTAGTCGCGTATTTAAGGCCGACACGGCTTGCTGACGCGGTCACATAGACCGGTTCAAACCAGGGGTGGTGTGCAAGCATCCACATGAATACCTGCCCGACTGCGCCTGTGGCACCCATTACAGCAACTTTGATCTTCTGTTCCATTTCTCTCAAACTCCTACCGAAGGCCGGTGAGAGTACGGTACCGATTTTGGGAACGTTGTGCAAGAGGTTTTATAACATTTTAT
>LVBE01000093.1 GCA_001603105.1 Spirochaetales bacterium Spiro_03 | reverse complement strand
ATGCCGAACTGGCCGGCGATCGGAGCGAGGGTCGTACCAAAGAGGAGGGCCAGCAGGGGGCCGGGGGCAGCGGGGGATTTGGAGAAGAGCAGGGTTGCCAGCAGCACGCCCAGGGCGATGGGGAAGGTGTTGCGCAGCGTCTTGCCAAAGCCACCGAAGGCCATGATGGTGAGGATTCCGCCCACCACCGGCCCGTTGAGCGGGGCGCCGATGAGCAGGACATACGCCCAGGCGACAAGACCGAGCAGGCTGATGTTGACCAGGGTCCCCCCGAATTGGCCGGTATCGAAGAAGTCGAAGGGGAGGCGTCCGGTCAAGAGCTGGATCGCCCGCAGTTCATTGATATTGGCCCTGGCTGTCCGTCCGCTTGTGCGGGCGAAGATCAGGAGGAGGAGGGAGAGGAGGGGGATGAAGAGGAGCATCGAGAGGCTCGTCTCGCTGTTCCATGCAATGGTCAACTCCTCCATCCTCCCCGCTGTGCGCAGGAGATTGGCCCAGAAGAGGCCCAAAAACCCGCAGCTGAAGCCCATGTTGTAGAGGTTGTAGCCCTGGTGGAGGATCAGGAGGGGGCTGGCGATGGCGGGGAGGAGGAAGCCTGCCAGGACCCCACAGAAGAGGGCGAGGGGGATCGAGATGAAGAGGGCAAGGCCGATGTCGAACATGACGTAGGTCACCAATGGCCCCAGGGCGGTGCCGAAGAGGGCGATGATCGAGTAGGCGCCGAAGGTCTTGCCGGCAATCTTGCTGGCGATCCACACACCGATGATGATCGGGGTGCAGTTGAGCAGCGTATTGCCGAAGAAGGAGAAGCCCATCATCGTCAGTATGCACGCCAACGTCGGCCCGGAGAGGCTGATGGAGGCGTAGAAGACGATGATCAGGCCGAGTGCGCCGACAGTGGCGGCATTGAAGAGGGCTACCTGAGGACCGTGGAGGGTGAAGTCACTGATCAGGCGTGCGTTGGCAGCCTGGAGGTAAAAGGTCCCCTTGAGCACGGAGAGCGGACCTCCGGTGACCAGGGCGAAGAGCGCCATGGTCACAATGATGATCGTCATGATCTGGTAGAGCCGTCTCTCTTCTGTCTGCACACAAACCTCTTTGTGTCATGCTAACGGCAGATGGAATGGGGCGCAAGAAAAAAGAGGGTGACTATCTGAAAAATATCGTAATTCGTAGGTGTCTTGCCGTTGGGTGATCTTTGTCTGTTTCTATGCACCGTCTGAGAGTATGCAGGTAGGTTTGTTGTGGATGAGAGCTGATAGATAAAGCCATGGGGGAATATTGGTGATAGAAAGAATGATGGTTGCGTGCCCACGAAGGGGATATACTACCAGATATATGCCCCCGAAGATTCCGAAAGCTCCTACAAACAAAATCCAATCTGATCAAAATAGGCAACTGAAGAAGGCTTCCATAGAGCTGGAGCTTGAAACCGAACAGTATCTTGAGAGAAAGGAAGATGAACGTGCTGAGCTGAAAGATTACTTCAGGGAGCTGGCAAATCAGTTTTATCCTCGCAGTGTAGCCGGGTTGCCCATCAACAACGTCAAGACCTTCTGCCATGATCTGACCCTGTTGTGTAAGGGATGCAATCACACCATGGGCTTTTTGTTTCATGACAGCAGGCTCTTCGATGGTATCGATGAGCGGCAGAAAGCTGTATTGTTCTCTATCCTTTCAGAGCGATTCACCACCAGCCCGTATCAATACATAGCCACGATCAACCAGAATCAGTTGGAAGAGATCAGAAGGGAGTTGGGCGATATCGTCTATGACACTATCATTACACCCCATGTTGTGCTGACACTGACTGATGAGAGCCCTGAGCCAAAACTATTGGGGATTTCAGTAGATATTGGGGATCGGTGAGAGTGGGTTTTGTGCCTCGATGTGTTGAGTTGCAAAAACGATTTCAAGAAGCCATTGGAATAGAACAACGCCGCCTCAGACACTGAAGCGGCGTTGTTGGATAGGATGGCTATTATCCAAGGAGCGGGGAGGCCGGGCACTCCATTTCCTCCATCTGATAGACCACCGCCTCTCTCTTTGATGGCTTCTTGGTGTTCTGTTTGCCCAGGCCCTTCACCGTCGTTCCCAGGACTGCCAGCACGATGACGGCGACGATGAGCAGGATCTTGGTCTTCTTGCTATCGTTGAGCATGTCAGTCACCATTGCCCTTGAAGCGCTGGTCCCAGTCACGCTCCTTGTCCAGGATCTCGCTCTCCATCTTCTCCACCTTGCGCTTGAGCTTCTCATACTTCGCCTTCAGCTCGCTGTCACTGATCGAGTCATCGTCCTCGCGATGGTAGTGGGTCTCGCTTCCACGCTCAGGATTCATCGGGATGATGAGGGCTGCTACCAGGTAGATCAGAGCTCCCGGGAAGAAACCGGTGAAGAGAATGCTCAAGAAGACGATGAGCCGGACCGGATCGGCCGGAAGATCCCTCCACTCGGCAAGGCCGGTGGCCACCCCAAAAACCTTTCCCCGTGGGGACCTGTACAATTGCTTTGTTGCCATACCAATCATCCCTTGTATCCTTCTCTTTTATCGGCCGCTTGACTGGCCATGATTGTTTCAAGATTATCCAGACGCTCCTGTAGGTCGTCGATCCCCTGCTTGAGGTCAGCCCGGTTGGTGTTCCCGTTGGAGGTGGGCTTGAAGTTCTTGATGAACTGCTCCCAATCCTCCTCCTTGAGGTGTTTGTTCCACTTCTGGTTGTACCTGGTGTACGTTCCCGGAGGCAGGCCCAGCTCCATCTCGCGCATCCTCAGCGCGGCATCGATCTTGCGCTTCCGAATGCTATGGCGCTGGTCGAGGATCGAGGAGATGATGATGAAGATGAAGATAACCGATAGTATCCAGACTGCTGTCATCCCATCCCCCTTACTTCAGGCCCGCACGTCGGCGCAGCTCGGCAATCTCGGCGTCGATGTCATCCATCTCCTCGAGGTCACGAAACTTCTCGTCCAAGGTGGCGGAGGTGAAGCGGTTGAGGTCATTGGCTGCCTGCATCCGGTCGATCTGCTCCTCGATATCGCTGAAACGGGTGGCAGTCGCCTCGTCGCTCGCCCGCCTCAGGGCATCCTGGGCCGCCTGCTCCTCACGTGCCCGCTTCGAGCGTTCGACCATCATCTGGTACTTCTGCTTCACCGAGGCAAGCTTCTCCTCGATCTGGGAGATCTCACCCTTGGCGACCTTGATCACCTCATCGTGCCGGGCGATGTCTGCCTTCAATTGGTCGAGTGCGGCGCTCGCCTTCTTCTTCTCCAGAAGGGCCTCGCGGGCAAGGTCCTCGCGGGCCTTGGAGATGGCAAGCTCGGCGCGCTGCTGCCAGCGCTCCACGGCAGCGAGGGTTTCCTGGTAGGCCCGCTCGCTCTTGGCACGGCTGGCCATCTTTGCGGCGCAGGAGCTCTTCAGTTCGATGAGGGTGTCCTCCATCTCCTGCATCATCAGCTTGATCATCTTCTCGGGGTCTTCCGCCTTATCCAACAGCGAATTGATGTTCGCGTTGACAATATCCAGGAATCTTGAAAATACTCCCATGTCTCTCTCCTCGGGGTCTCCCCCTTATTGTATGCTACCATCAGCAATGCATGAACCATGCCAACTATCAGATTTCCCCAGTTTTTCTGCTAACCAGTGATTTTACCACGGATTAGCACCGATTCTCTTCTCATACACCCCCTGTTGTGATAGGCTGACTTTGGTATTACTCGCCAAGTTTGGTGAAATTTACCACACGAAGGAGTCTGCCATGGGTGTAGTAAGTGGAGGCCACGGCCAGCAACCGCTCGGGGAGAGCGAGGTCTTCCTCGATTTCCAAAGCCGCCTCAGCCGGGCAGCGGTGGTGAACCGCTCGGTCCTGATCGTCGGGGAGCGGGGCAGTGGCAAGGAGATCGCCGCCAGGCGGCTCCACTACCTCTCGCCACGCTGGCAACAGAGCCTGGTGACGGTCAACTGTGCGGCCCTGCCTCCCTCGCTCATCGAGACCGAGCTCTTCGGGTACGAACAAGGGGCGTTCACCGGGGCGAACAAGACCCGCAAGGGGCGCTTCGAAGAGGCGCAGGGGGGAACCCTCTTCCTTGATGAGATCGGCCTCATCCCCCTCGAAGTGCAGGAGAAGATCCTGCGAGTCGTCGAGTACGGCACCTATGAGCGGGTCGGCTCCTCAACCACCCATGAGGTGAACGTCAGGATCATCGGGGCCACCAATGCCGACCTTCCCGCCCTCTGCAGGGAGGGCAGGTTCAAGGAGGATCTCCTCGACCGCCTCTCCTTTGAGGTGCTCTTCCTTCCACCGCTCAGGGAGCGGGGTGAGGATATCATCCTCCTCGCCACCTACTTTGCCAACAAGATGGCCCTTGAGTGCGGGCGTGAAGCGACCATCAGGTTCAGTGACGAGGTTGAGCGGCAACTGCTCTCCTACCCATGGCCGGGCAATGTCCGGGAGCTGAAGAACGTGGTCGAACGTGCCGTCTACCGCAGCGACCACCCCCTTATCGAGTGCCTGCAGTTCGACCCCTTCAAAAACCCCTTTGACCCGATCGAAAGAGAGGAGCGCACCCCTGCCGAGAGCGCCCCCATCGACCTCGCCCGCTTTGAGGAGGCGAAGGTTGCAATCGAGGTGCGCTACCTCAAGGAGGCGCTCAGGGTGGGAGGGGGCAACCAGAAGGAGGCGGCCAAGTTGCTCTCCCTGACCTACGACCAGCTGCGCGGCCTCTATCGCAAGCACCAGGAGCGCCTGCAAGAAGAAGAGAGGGCAGATTGACTGCCCTCCCATGCCTGGATGACCCCTCAGCTGCGTGGCAGGAGGATTGCCAGGCCTAGGTAGAGCAGGCTCATCGCCAGGGGCCCGATCTTGAAGAAGAGGACGATGGCAATGATCCTGACCAGCAGGACCGGCAGGCCGCTCTTCTCACTGAGCCGTGCACAGACGCCGAGCAGCATGTCCCGGGATCGCTGGTAGTACATCAGGTGGTCTCCTCGCTCTTCACGTTTTTCTTCTTCTGTGCGCTGCCTGCCGCTGCCTTGAGTGCTGCCAGCTCCTCCTCGACCGCGGCATCTCTCTCCATCTTTGCAAACTCATCGCCGCTTGACCGGGAGCCGTGGTAGCCGGCCATCTGGGCATCGGCCTCCATCCGCTCGATCTTGCTCTCAAGCTCGCTGAAGGTGGCGGCGATCCTGGCACTGTCGCTCTTCTTCAGTGTCTGGGCGACCTCGCTCTTCTCCTTGGCGCTCTTGGCGCGGTTGACGAGGATCTGGCGCTTCTCCTTCACCTCGGCCAGCTTGTCTGTAATCTGGGTCAGCTGGACGCTCTGGCTGGCAAGGATCGCCTTGAGGTTCTCCTCCTGGCTCTCGATCAGGGCGATCTGCGAGCGGGCCTGCTTCTTCTCCATAAGCGCCTCGCGGGCAAGCTCCTCACGATTGTTGGCGACAGCGAGCGTTGCCCGCTCCTCCCAACGCGCCGCGCTCTCCTCCAGATCCCTCTTCTCCCTGGCAAGGGAGGCGAGCTCACCCGTGCGCTCGGCCATGGAGGCGCGGGCCTTGTCCTCGGTCTCCTCGAGCTCGCGGATCATGAGGGCGATCATCTTTTCGGGATCCTCGATCCTGTCGAGGGCACTGTTGATGTGTGAGGCGAAGATGTCTCTGGTTCGTTTGAATAGTCGCATTGATAACTCCTTCTAGCCGTCTTCGGCTGGTATGGTTGTATTGACACCAATCACCAATGCAAAAGGCGTGCCAACTTCGAATATTGCCCCAATTGAAGGGAAATAGAGCCAATATATGGAGAGATCCCTGATAATTGGTAAATTTTACCACCCGTGGTTGTGGATAATGCCAACTGCGGGAGCTTGTATGGGGGTATCCAAGTGTGTAGACTGGAGCACATGAGTACCCTTTATCTGGTGGCAACCCCGATCGGCAATCTTGGAGATATCACCTACCGGGCGGTGGAGACGCTGAAAACCGTCGACGTCATCGCCTGTGAGGATACCCGCCACACCCAGCAGCTGCTCACCCACTATGGGATCTCAAAGCGCCTGATCGCCACCCATGCTCACAACGAGGAGGCGTCGGCAAATGGGATCGTCGCCCTCCTCTCATCAGGGCAGTCGGTGGCGTTCGTCAGCGATGCGGGGACGCCAGGTGTCAGTGACCCGGGAAGCCGGTTGGTCGAAGTGGTTCGCGCCGCGGGCTTTGCCGTCGTCCCGATTCCTGGAGCCTCGGCGTTCACCGCCTTGGTGAGCGTTGCCGGCCTGGTGGGCAAGAGCATCACCTTCGAAGGGTTCCTCTCTCCCAAGAGCGGACGGCGCAGGGGACGCCTTGAGCTGCTACTCGGACGCGGGGAAGCCTTTGTCATCTATGAGAGCCCCTTTCGCGTGGTCAAGACCCTTGCTGAGATCGCTGCCCTGGCCCCGACAAGGGTGGTGGTCGTAGGACGGGAGATGACCAAGAAGTTTGAGGAGTTCATCCAGGGTACAGCCAGTGAGGTTGCATCGCTGCTTGGTGAGCGTGCTTCGATCAAGGGGGAGTTCGCCCTCTTGGTGGGACCGGCCGACAATGATCACGATACGTAAGCTGGCCACATTGGCCCCCCGCTCACGGCTACGCAAGATCGCACGCCTTTTTCATCAGTGTGCACACACCGATTGCCATCCTGGCTACCTCACCTCACTGATCACCATGGCCCAGGATACCGCCGTCGAGGTCCTCGGAGCCGAGGTCGAATGCGCCTTCCTTGACCACCTTAGGCCGCTTGTCGAAGCCGATGATGAAACGTTGGCCTTGGCGTTGGAGGACGCCTACCATCTGCTATTGGCTGCCTTGGGCGAGAGCGTCGCCGATTGGGACTTTGAGGATGGAGAGGGAGCGTTGGACCGCTCAAAGCGAATCGTCTTTGAGCGCTTCCTGGTCCTTGACCGGGTACGCAGCCCCTACAATGTCGGCTCGATCTTCCGCAGCGCTGACTCATTCGGCATCAAGAAGATCCTTCTCATTGAGGGTAGTGCGGATCCCGAGCACAGCCGCTCGATACGCACCAGCGGCGGCACTGTCACAACGGTCGACTATGAGATCCTCACCCAAGAGCGCCTCTTTGAGCGACTGATCTGCCTTGGCCTTCCTCTCTTCGCCCTGGAGAGCGGTGGAGAGGACATCGAGCGTTTTACCTTTCCCAAGCAGGGCATCGGGGTGGTCGGCAGCGAGGAGCTTGGCGTCAGCGCGGCGCTGCTCGAGCTCTGTGAGCGGTCGCTAGGCAGGGTGACCATCGGCCTTGGTGGAACCAAGGGGTCGCTCAATGTTTCGGTGGCGAGTGCCATCATGCTGCAGAGGTGGTACGTGGGATGAGAAGGGGCCTGGATGCCGAGCAAAATTACCTGCGTATGACCGAAGAGCCGGTGAAGACGCTGATTCTTCGCCTTGCGACCCCGACGATCATCACCATGTTGATCACTGCCTTCTACAACATGACCGATACTATCTTCGTCAGCCGCCTGGGTACTGCGAACAGTGCGGCGGTGGGGATCGTCTATTCGATCATGAGCATCATCCAGGCCATCGGGCTGACCCTCGGCCAGGGGTCGGCCAATACGGTAAGCCGTCTGTTGGGGGAGAAGCGAAGGCAGGAGGCCGACGAGCTCTTCAGCACTGCCTTCTTTACCTCTTTGGCCCTTGCTCTTCTCTTTTCCCTGTTTGGCCTCATCTTCAAGGCTCGCTTTGTCCGCTTCCTCGGAGCGACTGAGACCATCGCCCCCTATGCGGTCGACTACGCCTCGATCATCCTCATCGGTGCCCCGTGGATGGCGGTCACCTACACGATGAACAACAATCTGCGCAGCGAGGGGAAGGCGTATCTGGGGATGATCGGCATGACCAGCGGGGCTGTGCTCAACGTCATCCTCGACCCGATCCTCATCTTCGGTTTCAAGATGGGGATCAAGGGGGCGGCGTGGGCGACGATCATGAGCCAACTGGTCAGCTTCATCATCCTCTCCAGCCACTTTGTGACCAAGCGCAGCAACCTCACCCTCTCCCTCTCCCTGGTCCGGCTGAAGTGGCCGATCTATCGGTCGATCATCATCATCGGGTCGCCCTCGCTCTTCCGCAGCCTCATGCACACCGTCGCCGCCATTGCGATGAACGTCTACGCCGCCCCCTTCGGGGACGAGGCAATCGCGGCGATGTCCATCACCACGCGTGTCATGCAGTTCCTCAACTCCGCCCTCATCGGCTTCGGACAGGGGATGCAGCCGGTTGCCGGCTTCTCGTGGGGGGCCAAGCGCTATGACCGGCTCAGGGAGGCGTTCCTCTTCTGTACCCGTACGGCAACCGTCGCCTTCCTCTTCATCGCCGCCGTCTGCTTCGCCTCGGCGCGGTACATCATGCTGCTCTTCCTCAAGGACCCGGTGGTCGTTGCCATCGGCACGACGGCGATCAGGGCCCAGTGCATACTGCTCCCGATCACTGTCTACAATACCCTCGGGGGGATGGTCTTCCAGTCGACCGGCCATGGGACGACCAGCTCGATCCTCGCCCTGGTGCGCCAAGGCGTCTTCTTCGTCCCCCTGGTGATCGTGCTCAGCGGTACCATCGGGCTCCTGGGCCTGCAGATCGCCCAGCCCCTTGCCGATGTACTGACCTTCGCCTTGACGGTGGCCTTTGTCACCCCCTTCATGCGAAAGCTGAAGCGCCTAGCTTCGGTTGGCTGAGACGGCCTGGTACATCTTCTTCAGCCGCTCCTCGATGGCGTGGTTGAAGTTGCCTGCCGGGTAGTTGCCCTTGGCGTTGCGGATGCCGGCGGGCCGGTCGGTGAGGAGGGCCATCCCCTCGTCGATCGTCCGGATCGCCCAGATGAAGAACTGCTTCTTCTCGATCGCATCGATCACCTCGGCACTGAGGATGAGGTTGCGTACGTTCTGGATCGGGATGATGACCCCCTGCCGTCCCGTCAGAGCGGTGGTGGTGCAGGTTTTGAAGAAGCCCTCGATCTTCTCGTTGATGCCGCCGACCGGCTGGATCATCCCCATCTGGTTGACCGAACCGGTCACAGCGATATCCTGGCGCACTGGCAGCTCCCCGATGGCGGAGAGGAGGGCGTAGAGCTCGCTTGATGAGGCGCTGTCGCCGTCCACCTCTGCATAGGATTGCTCGAAGGCGATGCCGGCGTAGATCGAGAGGGGGAAGTTGCGTGCATAGTGCTTGCGCAGGTACCCCTCGAGGATCAGGAGGCCCTTGTCGTGGATCTCCCCGCTCAGGCCCGCCTCGTGCTCGATGTTGACGATCCCCTCGCTGCCGGGGGCGACGGTACAGCTGATGACCGTGGGGGTGCCGAAGGAGACGGCGCCACGGTCCATGACGGCGAGGCCATTTACCATCCCCACCTTCATTCCGCTGAGGTTGATGATCATCTCCCCGCTCTTGATCTGGGCATTGATCCTGCTCTCACTGATGGAGGCTGCGTAGTCACGCTCCTCATTGACTGCGAGGATCAATGGCCCGTCAATCTTGCTCTTGCCGTGGCTTTTGGCCCACCAGTGTGCTTCCTCCAAGAGGTCGTAGAGCACGGAAAAATGGGTGGTCAGATGGTCGCGCGACTCGACGTACCAGGCGCTGTAGCGTAGTAGCTCAGCGAGGGCGTCGTCGGTGATCGTCAGAAGGGAGTGTTCTGCCTGGTAGCGCAGGATGTTGGCGATGGTCTGGGCGATCGCCTCATCGGTTGTCTCCATCTGGTAGTCGAACTCGGCGCTGACCTTGAAGAGGGAGAGGAAGCGATCATCCTCTTCGCTGAGCATGTCGTACGTCTCTTCGCTGCCGATGAGGATGACCTTGACCGCAAGAGCTGCCATCTGGGGGCGGATCGGGCTGCCCTTGATCTCCCCCCGTGGGCTGACGCCTGCTTCGATGGCCAGTGCGTTTGCATCGATGTACCGCTTAAGCGCCTCCCAGAGCCCGCTTTCGGCGAGCAAGTCCTCGGCATCGATGACGATGAAGCCACCGCTTGCCGCTAAAAGCGAGCCGGCGTGGAGGCCTAGGTGGGCGTGCTTTTCCTTGGCATCGATAGAGCCAAAGAGGTTGGTGTGGGAGGGGTGACCTTCGATGATCAAGGGCAGGGTTTTGGAGTGGGCGTGGTTGACCACCAAGTTGGCGAGGTACTTGGTTGCAAGAGCCCCCGCCTTGACCGCCTCCTCATCGAGGTGGTCGATCTGCTTGGAGAGGCGGACCATGTCCCCCTTAAGGCCGCTGTAGTAGTGCTCTGCCTCCCTGAAGGTGAAGGTGTGCTCTAGCTTCGCGACCAGGGCCATCGCCTCACTGAGGAAGTTTTGGCGCGCTTCGATCAGGACGATGAGCTCCTGGTTGAAGGTAAAGAGGGCGTCGACGAACTTCTGTCCCTCACCGCGGGCCATGGTGATGATCATCGGGCTGTCCGGCTGGCCGAAGTTGTAGACGTAGAGCAGATCGCAGAGCGTTGACAGATCGCCTCCGATGGAAGCGATGGTGTGTTGTACCGCCTTGTGCCTGCCGCTGCCGCTATCGCCACTGACGAAGATGTTGTACCCGCTCTTGGGGATGGAGAGGCCAAGTTCAAGGCTGCGCAGCGCACGCGGCTGGCCTACCACCACAGCGGTGCTGCCAAGGTTCTTGCAGCGAGCGATGGTGGCCTTGTCGAAACGGAAGTCAACCTCTCTGGCAGAGAGGGGTTTCACACGGGTCTGTTGTTCGGCCATGGTCGAACTATAGGTGGTGGAATAATTGGTGTCAACTCTCTATACTACAGCCATGAACGCGCATGACCTGATCACCTATCTCGATTCATATCTGCAACTTGACACCTATCGGTCGATTGACTACAGCCTCAACGGCCTGGTCTTCTCAAGTCCTGATGAGCGTATCATCAGGCGCGTGGGCGTTGCCGTCGATGCGTCGCTGTCGACCTTCGAGCATGCCGCCAAAACAGCGTGTGACCTGTTGATCGTCCACCATGGCCTTTTTTGGGGAGCCCCGCTGGCGATCACCGGCTCCCACTACCGGCGCCTTAAGACACTCTTTGATGCCAACATGGGCCTCTATGTTGCCCACCTGCCCCTTGATGCACACCCTGAGGTCGGCAACAACATCCAGATGGCCAAGGCCCTTGGCCTTGAAGCGATCGAGAGTTTCTCGCCTTACAAGGGGATCCCCATTGGATATATGGGTCGCTTTGCCCAAGGGCGTGATGCTGTCTGGATCTGTGAGCGGCTCGGTTTCGACGATCCGACGATTCTCGACATGGGCAAGCGCGCCTTCGAACGCGTGGGCATTGTCAGCGGTGGGGCCAGTGATGACCTAGGCGAAGCGATCGCACAAGGACTGGACCTCTTCATCACCGGAGAGGTGAAGCATCAAGCCTACCACGAGGCATCTGAGGCAGCGATCTCAGTCATCGGCGGGGGGCACTACAATACCGAAGTCTTCGGGGTGCGGGCCCTCGGTGAGCACCTTAGGGCGCGCTTTGGCCTTGATGTCACCTTCATTGCCAACCCGACGGGCCTGTAGTACCATGGGCGCCATGGATCGAACAACAAAGGCCAAGCTCGCTCCCTTTTGCCTGACACTGATCGTCGTGCTGCTTGACCAGCTCTCAAAGGCGTGGGTGGTGGCCACCATCGCCGAGAACAGTGTGGGCAGCCGCTATTTTGGCGATCTTCTGGCCATCATCCACGTACGCAACACCGCCATCGCCTTCAGCATGGGATTGGGTTTGCCCGTAGCGGTGAAGATCATCTTCTTCATCCTCTTGCCCTTGCTCTTGGTCGCTGCCGTCACTATCCTGATGGTGAGCGACCGTGTTGCGCTGAAAGGAGTATGGCGATGGATCCTCGCCCTCTTTTTGGGTGGCGGGATTGGCAACCTGATCGACCGGATCTTCCGCTCCTTCAGGGTAGTGGACTTCATCAGCGTCAAGGTCTACGGGTTTTTGGGATTTGAACGGTGGCCGACCTTCAATATCGCCGACGCCTCGCTGGTGGTCAGCGGCATCCTCTTGGCCATCCTCTTGCTCTTTGATAAAGGAGACGACCTCGATGTCTAAACGAACCAACACCATTCTCTTCATGCTGGCTGCCACGGTGGTCAACATCCTGCTGATGATGATCATCTTCATCATCTGCTTTATCCTGCTCACCCGCTTCGTCGACCCGGAGAGCTCATTGGTGCCCCTGTATCTGGGTCTGACCTTCCTCGTCTCGATCGGTGGCAGCTTCTTTCTGTACTCGCGTATCATCAAGGCGTTGAATGCCAAGTTCGACCTTGAGGGCAAACTTGGCCCGCTTTTTTCAACCAAGCGCAGGAAGTAGGCCGTGGAGCAGAGCACGCTTGCCTTCACCGCTCTCTCGTGGTACCCGTTCAGTGAACGGCCGGTGATTCCCAGCACCTGGTACATGCCGGCCATCGGCGACCCATTCTTCCTCTTTCCCGAGGAGAGCCCCGATGGCAAGTGGCACCTCTTCGGCCACAGCTGGATTGGCATCGAGCACTTCATCAGCGAGAATGGCATCAGTTGGGAGCCACGCAAGATGGTACGCCTCAGAGGACGCTCACCGTCGCTCTTTGTTGAAGATGGCGTTTACTACCTACTCTACGAGAAACACAACCCCGACCTTCCACAGTTCGATAGACAGCGCCGCTCTTTGAAACCAAAGAAGATCAGTCGCAGTCGCTTTGAGATCATGGCATCCAAGGACTTGGAACGTTTTGATGAGCCGCGCCTTGTGCTCGATTGCGCTCTCGTGCCGCGTGCGGGTGAAGGGCTTAAGAGCATGCGCATCAGCCGCCCGCAGATCATCAAGGAGGGGGACGAGTACCGTCTCTACTACGGTGTCTCCCACCGTCGCCTCTTCGACAGCCGACAGAAGTGCAGCTGCTACTTTGCCATGGCTACAAGCGAGGCGCTCTACGGGCCGTATGTCCCCTACAATGGGGGAGAGCCGCTGTTGAGCCCCGATGCCGATGACCAATGGTACAACATGGCAGTGGGTAGTGTGCGGGTTGTGCGCCTGAGCGACGGCTTTGTGGCCTTGCAGTGCGCCTATGGGTGGGACAAGCGCCAGGGGCGCAGTGTCTCGGCTTTGGTGCAGCTACAGAGCAGCGACGGTATCCGATGGCGGCCGGCGCCGCGCAAGGCGGTGCTCACCACACCCAAAAGCGGGTGGGCGAGCTCCTACATCGTCAGCTGTGATGTGAACTATAAGGCAAGCGAGGGGTGCTGGTACTGCTACTATAGCGCCAACCATCGCCGCCGGTGGCTGGGCGGATCTGAGAGCATCGGCCTACTTTTGGGCAAGGAGCCGTCGCTGAGACGACTCAAGCTCTGAACAACTGTCGCTTCTGCCACACCGAGTGTGCTTCCCACACCGCCGATCCGTCAGAGTTGAGGATGCGGAAGAAGAGCGTTGGTCGATCGCACAACCAGACATCCTTGGCCTCAGCCCACATCTCGACGACCAAGGTATCGTCGAGATAGGTCTGCTTCAGGTATGAGGCATCGATGGTTGTGATGTTGTACTGGTCACGCAACTGTGCCGGCAGCGCCCCGAGAGCCCAGTTGAGGTAGCTGATGTTGTTCACGTGCTGGTTTCGGTCGGTATCGTCGTAGGTAGGAGAGACGGTGCTGCTGCCCACCAGTATCAGCTCGTCGCTCTTCTGTAGTCGCTTGGGAATGGCAATGGTAGTGGGGTGGAGCGCATCATCGTCAGCGGGCAGGATCATGCGGGGGGTGTACTCATCCGGGCGTCTGGGCCTTCCGCTTTGAAGATCGAGGATCGCCCACAGCGTCGTTGAACGAAAGAGCAGCACCCCGTCTTTGTCGTAGCCTTCGATGATCCTGGGCAGGTGCAGGCGTACCGGCTTGGCGGCCCAGGTCTTGACGGTGACGACCTCACCCCAACGGGCGTAGCGATGCACATCGATGTGGTTGCGGGTTATCACCCACGTCTTGCCCTCACCCATCATGTCGGTGATGGACAGACCACGGATGGCGGCATGCACACCGGCAGCCTCCTGGATGATGGAGGTGTAGAAGGCAAGCCGTGCCCGCCCATAGCGGTCGGTCTCGTAGCTATAGGTTGCATAACGACTGTGGGCGACCCCGTACTCGTCGATCTTTGCCAGCTCATTGTACATCGGTGGCCTCCACGGGTGTTTTGGTATAGAAGCGCAGCGTGCTGCGCCCATAGGAGCGCTGGTCACTGAGGACCAGGGAGCCGATGGCATCGCTCCACGAACCGACCTCTTCCTTGGGAATGTGGATGATGAAGAGCCCGCCTGGGGCGAGGATGTTCGCCTCATCGACTGCACTGGCGATGGTGCTCTTTCTCTCCATCGGGAAGGGTGGGTCAGCGTAGATGATGTCGTAATTTCGCTTGGCGGTGGGGATGAAGCGCAAGACATCGGCC
>LVBE01000092.1 GCA_001603105.1 Spirochaetales bacterium Spiro_03 | reverse complement strand
TCACCAGCCGCATCGGCAACGAGCCGCTACAGATCGGCATGGTCCTAGGCAGTGGTCTCGGAGACCTTGCCGAGGAGCTGACCGAGAGTGTTGCCATCTCATACAAGGATATCCCGCACTTTCCCGTTTCGACGGTCTTTGGCCATAAGGGGCGGCTGGTTGCCGGCTATCTTGAGGGCAAACGGGTGCTATGCATGCAGGGCCGTTTCCACTACTACGAGGGGTACGGGATGGACCAGGTGGTCTTCCCCATCCAGGTCATGCACGCCTTGGGCATCGAGAACCTGTTGGTCACCAACGCCGCCGGGGGGGTGAATACCGCATTCAAAAGCGGAGACCTGATGTTGATCACCGACCATATCCGTCTGATCGCCGATAACCCGATGCGTGGTCCGAACATCGAGAGCCTCGGTGAGCGCTTCTTTGACATGACCAACGCCTATGACAAAGATCTGTCCGCCCTTGCCCGCACCCAAGCTAGCACACTGGGCATGGTTCTGAAGGAAGGGGTGTACATGTTCTTTGCCGGACCCTCCTTCGAGACTCCGGCTGAGATCCGGGCAGCCCGGGTCCTCGGCGCCGATGCGGTGGGGATGTCCACGGTCCCTGAGGCGATCGCAGCGAGCCATATGCACATGAAAGTGCTCGGCATCAGCTGCATCACCAACATGGCAGCCGGCATCCTGGCCCAGAAGCTGACCCATACCGAGGTGATGGAGACAGGAGAGCAGGTGAAGGAGAGCTTCACCGCCTTGGTGCGCGCCATCACCTCCCAATGGCCGGTATGAGAGAGCAGGTTGAGGCACTCATCGAAAATCTCGGCCTTGAGGCGCTTGAGGGTGAGGGGGGCTACTTTCGCCGCATCCACACCTTCTACAGCGAACAGGGCAACCCAAGCGGGTCAACGATCCTCTATTTGATGACCCATGATGACTTCAGCACCCTCCACCGCCTCGATAGCGACGAGGTGTGGTACCTGCTCGAAGGATCGGATGTCGAGCAGCTGACCATCGCCGAGGATGGCTCATATGAGCTTGCCATCCTCGGACGGGCAGGGGAGGGCAAGGCTGCAAGCGCTGTGGTGCGAGCCGGCCTTTGGCAGGCAAGCCGACCGGTCGAGGAGGGAGGGTGGTCGCTATGCGCCGCCATGATGGTACCCCCATGGAACGAGGAGGGCTTTGCCCTCGCCGATGAGGCCCTCATCGCCTCGTGGGACAGCTGCCCCCACCTCAGCCGCTTTGTGAAGGATGGACAGCTGTGACGATCCTGGTCAGCGGTGGTACCAGCACGCTCGGCTCAGCGCTCTGCAGCTACTTTGTCAGCCGCGGGGATCGGGTGCTGTGCACCTACCACCGTTCAGAGAAGCAGGCCTTTGACCTTGCTGCATCCCTGGGCCCGCTTCTTGTTCCCATCGCGATGGACCTTCAGGACAGCGACTCAATCGAGAAGGCCGTCGCTGCCATCGAAGGCCTCGATGCCTTGGTCAACAACAGCGGCATCTTTACAGAAGAGATGTTTGAGGAGCTTGGACTTGATCAGTGGCGCAAGGTTTTTAGCGTCAATGTCGAAGGGCTCTTCCTCCTTTGCAAGGCGTGCGCTCCGCTACTGACCGCCAGTGGCGGCTCGATCGTCAACATCGCCTCCATCAACGCCCTGCACCCGGGCTTTGGCAAGACCGTCCACTACGACGCCTCCAAGGGAGCGGTCATCTCCTTTACCCAGAGCCTGGCCTCTGAGCTTGCCCCCCACGTCCGGGTCAACGCCGTGGCCCCGGGCCTCATCGCCTCTTCGGCCCTTGACAGTGAGCACCCATTGAGGCGACGCTATGAGAAGCGGGCGCTGCTCAACCGGCTGGTGGACCCTGTTGAGGTGGCCAAGGTAGTGGCCCTGCTCTGTGACTGTCAGGCGATGACTGGCCAGACAGTCGTCGTCGACAGTGGATATCTGGCAGGCTAGTGATGAAGATACTGTGTGTCAGTGATGCAACCGACCCCTTGGTCTACTCCGAGAACATCGCAAGCCGCTATGGTGATGTCGATCTGGTCATCGCAGCCGGAGACCTTGGGCTCAAGTACTACGAGTTCATCATCTCCAGCCTCAACAAGCCGCTCTACTTTGTCTTCGGCAACCATAACCTTGAGCACATCAGCTACTATCTGAAAAGCGACGCCCCGATCGCCCACTACAATCCGAGGGCGGACAAGGATCACCTGCTGCCCCCCTTCGGTGGGGAGTTCATCGACGGCAAAGTCCACCGTGACCGAAAAAGCGGCCTCATCATCGCAGGCCTCGGCGGCTCGATGCGCTATAACAATGGGACGCACCAATTCACCGAGCGGCAGATGTTTTTTCGGATGCTGAGGATGATTCCCCGCCTACTCTTCAACCGCCTTGTCCACGGTCGCTACCTCGACATCCTGGTAACCCACGCCGCCCCGCTCGGCATCGGTGATGACACCGATCTCTGCCACCAAGGTTTCTCCACCTTCCTAACCTTCATGGAGCACTTTCGCCCTACGTACCTGCTGCACGGGCACATCCACTTGGTGGACCTGAACGCCAATAGGCACCACATGTACAAACGAACGAAGATCATCAATATCTACAATAGCTATCTGCTTGAGGACCCGAACCTCGGTAGGAGGACCACCCATGGCACGTGATCTCTTCCACCAGACAAACGAAGACTTTGAGAAGGCGAAGACACGCGGGCGATTCCAGGCTGTGCTCTCAACGCTGGCTTGGAAGAACAGCGACCTGCTCAGCTTTTATGCAGTGACCGAGTTGATCAAGCCACGCAATGAGACGTATCGGGGCATGCGTACCATCCCGGTGAGCCAGATCATCGGCAGTGAAGGGCGCTACCAGGACTTCAGCCAGGCGTTCTACCCCAAGAAGGAGCTGCTGCGATCTCGGTGGCGGTCGATTGATGGGGCGGTGAAGCAGTATGTGATCTTGCCGCCGATCTCCGTCTACAAGCTCGGCCAATGGTACTTTGTCCGAGACGGCAACCACCGCGTCTCGGTAGCCAAGGCCCAGGGCGTCGAGTTTATCGATGCCGAGGTCGTCGAGCTGGACAGCCAGATCCCGCTTGAACCAGGCTTGACGATGAAGCAGCTGAGGCGGCGCGTCACCTACTATGAGCGCAAGCGATTCATCGAGCAGTACAAGCCGACCTACCTGCCGATGGACCAGATCGTCTTCTCGTCCCCAGGCTCATACCCCGAGCTTGTCCACCACATCCAGGTGCACAAGTACTACCTCAATGAGGGAAAGAGCGAGGTGCTGAGTTTTGAGGAGGGCGCCCGTTCGTGGTATGAGAACGTCTATAAGCCGATCATCGAGGAGGTGCGCCTGCAAAAACTGTTGCTCGCCTTCCCTGGCACTACTGAGGCCGACCTGTACATGTGGATCGTCCGCCACTGGGACAACCTCAAGCACATGAGCGGCAGCCACGAAGTCTCCATCGAGAGTGCGGCAAGCGACTACAAGACCCGCTTTGGAAAAAGCGCCCTACGGCGGTGGCTGGACCGCTTCAAGGCGCTCTTCTCAAAAGAGTGACTTACTCCTGGATATAGGCGCTGAGGGTGTCGGCGTACACCTCCATCTCCTTGCCAAGGCGGTCACTGGGCCTGATGGACCCCTCCTTGCCGGCAAGGTGGACGATGCCGCTGACCGGCTGGTCGCAGTAGTCCAGCTCATCGTGCACCCCGAAGGGGATGTGGAGCATCCCCATCGACTGGGCCCAGTAGATCATGGCATTGAGGGTGTGGGCTCCCTCGGCGGTGGAGTTCAGACAGCTGGTAAAGCATGCGAAGAACTTCGACTCCAGGCTCTTGTCCTTTGACAGTGGCATCGTGGTGTCGAGGAAGGTCTTCATCTCTGCGGTGATATTGCCAAAGCGGGTAGGGCTGCCGAGGATGACCATGTCGCTTTTGAGGAGGACCGAGGTGCTGACCAGCGGAAGGGCACTGATCTCCTCGTAGTAGTCGTTGGTAGTCTCCTGGGTATTGGCCCAGATATGCAAGTCAGGGTCGTCAACGCGGTAGAGGCGTGCATCGACATTCCGCTCTGCCATGAGCTCTTGCAGGTAGGAGCCGATGATATAACTATTGCCGCTGACACTGTGGACGATGATTGAACAACGCTTCATGGTAGACCTCACTTGGTTATGTTCTTAGCCCATCATACACCAGTTTGTCCCCTTGGGGGAGAGAGCGTCAGCACCAAGCAGTAAAAAGACCTGCGCGATGGTCGACGTAGACGCGCATCCCATATACCTCGCTGAGCAGCCGCTCGTTCAAGATTTCGCCCTTGTCGCCATCGGCGACGATCCGTCCATCCTTCATCAGCACGACCCGTTTGATCGCCGGGATGATCTCACTCAGCTCATGGGTCGCCAGGATGATGGTCTTTCCCTCCCTGTCCAACTGCTCAAGGGTGGTGCGATAGTCTCGGCGGGCAGGGAAGTCCAGGGCGCTGCCTGCTTCATCGAGGAGGAAGACACTAGGTTCATTGACCATTGCCCGGCAGAGCAAGAGCCGCCTGGCCTCGCCGCTGCTCATGCGGTTCATCGGCTGATCTTTGAGGTAGGAGACGCGGTAACGCTCCATCACCTCGAGGGCTTTGGCCTCCATCGCCTGCTCCACCTGGTGGTGGAAGTCCAGGCCGATGGAGCTGAAGAAGCCGCTGATGACGATCTCAAGGCCCTTGTAGGAGGAGTTGCACAGGTACTGCAAGCTCTGGCTGACGATGCCCAGTCGCTTCCGTAGTTCCAGGATCTGCCAGCGCTGCTTGCCAAAGAGCAGGCGCTTCATCTGCGGGTGGTTCAGCGGGTGGACTTCCTGGCTGATCACCTGCACCAATGTTGACTTGCCGGCTCCATTGGGCCCGATGATGGCGGTGTGCCCACCGTCATAGATCGCCAAGGAGACATCGTCAAGGATGTCCACGCCCTTACGGCGGACAGTGGCGTGTTCAATGTGGATGAGAGGGTCGGCCATGCGGCCATGCTAGCATAGAAGGGCGGTTATGCGTAGCTGGCAACCGCTGGCCTGTCGTCAGGGTAGGTATCCATGACGGTGTGGTCCAGCGAGGTGAGGGTGACCAACACCAGCGCGACGGCGAGGTCGGTCTGTCCGTTTTGCAGTGCTTCGCATAAGTAGGCGTAGTCCTTGGACCGCTTCTCCAGCTGGGATGCCGTGAACTTGATGGCGTTCATCGTCCGATCGAGGATCGGCGAGAGGCTTTCGTAGATGCTGATGAGGATCTGGTTGCCGTTGGCCTGTACCAGGGTGCGGTGGAACGTCGACTCTGCCTGGTTGAACTGCGCCACTGCCGTAGCGTCCTTCTGGCTGAGCGCCTTCAGCGCTGCCTCCATCTGGGCGGTTGCGCGCCACAGTTGGGAGAGATAGCGCTTACGCCCCTCTAGGCGGCTGAAGTCGCGGGCGGCGCTGGTCGCGACAGCGATCCGCACCTGCATCAGGTTCTGCATGAGTTTGGTCGGGCAGATTGCGCTGTTCATGATGGTGGTGGAGATCGATTCGATGTATTGGTTGAGGCTGGTGTTCACCACCTCGGCACGCCGTCCTTGGCTGATAGTAACCAAGCCCTTTGCCTCAAGGAGCTTCAATGCCTCGCGTACTGGTCGGCTTGAGGTGTTGAACTGTTGGGCAAGCTCTTGCTGGCTGGGAAGGAAACATCCGTTTTCAAAGGTATTGTCAAGAATCATCTGTTCTAGTTGTGCTGCGATCATCGTGGTCTTTGTTTCACGGA
This sequence comes from Spirochaetales bacterium Spiro_03, assembly GCA_001603105.1. Lineage (GTDB taxonomy): Bacteria > Spirochaetota > Spirochaetia > Sphaerochaetales > Sphaerochaetaceae > Sphaerochaeta. The sequence continues at coordinate 76 of LVBE01000092.1, read as the reverse complement.
TTGGTTCCATGGATATCCTCTTTTGGTGACATATAAGCCATGTCATACGTTCAAAGTTTTTAACTAAGAACATAGT
>LVBE01000091.1 GCA_001603105.1 Spirochaetales bacterium Spiro_03 | reverse complement strand
TTGAAGAGCCAGTAGGGGATGATGAGGCTGAAGATGAAGGAGACCGTATAGGTACTGTTCATCTTATAGAAAGCGATGAACATGAAGATCACCGTGTCAACGAACTGGCTGGTGATGGTGGACAGGTTGTTGCGAATCCACAGCTTCTTGCCTTTGTGGATCTTCTTGAAGAAGAGGAAGATCCATACATCGAGGTTCTGGCTCACCGAGAAGCTGAGCAGGCTGGCCAGGCTCATGCGCATCGACATACCGAAGATCGAGCGATACGCGTCATCAAGGCCCCAGGAAGGGTGGGCCTTGATGGGGATGAAGAGGGCAGTGACGACAAAGACGATGAGCAGCATGAAAATTGAGAGGCGGACCACGAGGTTGGCGCTCTCCCCTCCCTTCACCTCTGCGATGATGTCGGTGATCAGAAAGAGAACCGGCATGAAGAAGATGCCCACTGAAACGCGGACGCCGAAGAGGCTGATAATCTTGCTGCCAACGGTGTTTACGAGGACCATTCCGGTGATGTAGAGGGCAAAGAGGAACATCTCTTTGCGGTCAAGTGACGTACTGCTGTTGTCCATTGCTGACTCCTGTGTGATGGCACAGTGTAGCGAAAAGAGGGGAGGGGGGTCAAATAGCGCAGTTGCATTGAACGCAATAGTAGGGTATCTCTGTTGTATGAGAACAACGAGACGTTTTGAAGGACAGGTGGTGGTGATCACCGGCGGTAATCGTGGTATTGGCGCATCAATTGTGCAGCAATTCCTTGAAGAGGGCGCTAAGGTAGCGATACTCAGTAGACGGGATATCTCAGCATTTCTTATCCCATTGCAAAGGCAGTCTTACCACGTTGAGGCCATAGAGACCGTTATAACGGATGCACAGCGGGTCAAGGATGCTGTTGCCCGCGTCATTGAGATGTGGGGACGCATTGACATCGTAGTCAATAATGCGGCAGCCATATCCCGCGAACCTGTAACGGCCATGAGCCTGGAAAGTTGGCATTCAGTCATCGATGTCAATGTCAATGCTCCGTTCTACCTCTGCCATGCAGTCATTCCATATTTGATCGAGCAGGGGTCGGGAACTATCGTGAACATGAGCTCAGTGGCCGCAAAAGTCGGCGACCTTACTGCAGCGCCGGTCTATGGCACGTCCAAAGGGGCCGTTACAACACTGACGAGGTCGCTTGCTCGCCAACTTGCCCCCTACAAGATCAGGGTCAATGCAGTTGCACCCCATGCGATAGTTACTGAGATGAGCGGGCAATGGTCAGAAGAGAAGCGAGCAAGCGTGATCGCCACCATTCCACTTGGACGTATGGGTGAGGCAAGAGAAGTGGCCTCCGTCGTGCTGTTCTTAGCAAGCGAGGAGGCCACGTTCATCACCGGAGAGACGATCAATGTCAATGGTGGTTACTTGATGGACTGACCACTATCTTAGGACCTCAGCTTCCTTGAGCAGGTGAACAAGGCGGGCCTTGGCTTCGGCGGACATTGGTCCAACAGGAGCATAACAAGGTCCTGCCTTGATCCCCACCAGTTCCAGGCTTTCTTTGAGGATCGTGGGATAGGAGCCGAGTGTGAAGGCCATCCTGATCGGGGCAATCCGATACTGTGCCTCAAGAGATCCCTCTCGGTCGCCGGCGATGTACTTGTCGTAGATGTCCGCCATCAGGCGCGGTGCAATGTTAGCACATGCGGTAATAGCCCCATGGCCACCGTAGGCCAGGCAGGCGTGGATCAAGGTATCGCGCCCACTGAGGACCGTAAATTCTTTGTCCATCGTACGGGTCTGGCGGATATATTCAGAGGTGAGCGTAAAATCACCGCTGCTATCCTTGATGCCAACGATATTCTTTATCTCTGCAAGACGTGCCGCCGTATTAGCTGCAATGTTCACATTGGTTTTGGTGACATTGTTGTACAAGAGCACCGGCAGGTCCGTCGACGATGCAATAGCGGCATAGTGGTTGTACAGTTCCTCTTGCGTCAGTGAGATGAACATCGGTGTCAGTACGCTGACAGCGTCTGCTTTGCATGCCTGTGCCATCTGGGCGTATGAGACCGCTTCCTTGGTTGTGATGCCGTTGACCCCGGCATACACGGGGATGCGCCCATTCGCTTCATCGATGCAAATCTCATAGGCTTTCCTTCGTTCATCGTCAGAGAGACCGTAGAATTCGCCAGATGTGCCAGCGATGAAAAGACCATGCACTCCGCCACTGATCTGGTAGTCAACCAGAGCGCGAAGTCCACGCTCACTGACCGTATACTCCTCAGTGAGCGGTGTTACGAGTGCGGCAATGATGCCGCGAGCTGAAAAACTCATCGATATGTACTTCCTTTGTCGTGATTATTGGAGAAATTCTGCGTCTTTGGCTCGTTCATACGCTTTGAATCGTTCTGTCTGGCGAATCAGCTCAATCAGTTCATGCTCCGTGTCATTCAAGGAAAGCGTATCAAGGACCGTGACAGAGTCAATGAGATTTTTCACTTTTCCAGTCCCATACACGATGGTGGAGACCTCATCGAAGGCGAAGATCCACTTAAGAGCAGCCATCGCGAGCGCTGACTTGTCACCGATGCCCGCTTCGTCTGCCATATCAAAGAGGGCTCCCTTCATAAAGGCTTCGCGAACGACCACTCCCATCCCGCAGTTTGCGACCTCGCCAAACACACGCCCCTGTGCCTGATGGTCCGCAAAGTTGAAGTTGATGTACACAACGTCGAAGGAGCCGGTGAAGATTTGGTTGAGGTAGGTCTCTTCGCCACTAAAGGTATCAGCGCACGCCCAGCGGATAAGGCCTTCTCTCTTCAATCGATCGATATTGTACGATATTTTTGCCAGATACTCCGGATCGTGCTCGAGGGCGCTCTTCATGAAGGCAAAATTGAAGAAGTCGATGCTCTCCCGTCGTAGTAGAGCCAGGATCCTGATCGCTTCTTGCTTCAGCAGTTCGTAATCCGCCATCTTGGCGTTGTATGGATCGTAGGTATACACAAACCCTTCCGGCCGTGTTTGTACATATACGGGGTGCGGAGGGGGTAGCTCAGCGAAATTACGCCCCAACGCCTCCTTCTCACTGTCGTGGGTAACGTCGTAGAAGTTGATGCCAAGATCATAGGAGGCCTTGAGAACCTCCTTACGCCCCTCCCCGCCGAAACCGGGGAAGATATATCCGGGTGTAATGGCTTTTTCAAAGTCTTCATTGAACCCACGGCTCTTTCGATTGGGCAGGTACTCATGTCCGCCCATGCTAATCATTGAAATATCGATTCCAGTCTTTCCAAGAGGTTTGTATTTCATGGATGCAGGCTCTCCTTATGCCACACCATAGAGGAGGTTTGGCAAAAATAGAATGATATTGGGGATTGCCAGGAGCAATGCGCCAACACCGATGGTAACGATGAAGAAGGGGATGGACTCTTTGAGATACTCCTTCATCGGCACGCCAAGGATTCCGTTGACAATGTACATGGCGATGCCAACAGGAGGGGTGAGGATACCCATTGTCACGATGATGCTGGTGACCACGCCAAAGAGCACCGGATCAAGACCTACTGCCCTGATGATCGGCATCAAGATTGGGGTAAGCAGCAAAATGACAATCGAGCCGTCCATGAACATGCCAAATATGATATACAACACAAAGATGATGGCAATGACAACAGACTTGCTACTCGTGTAGGTGGTGATCAGCATCGTCAACTTCTGTGGAATCTGGTCCATCGGGATTCCGTAGGCGAAGATGCCACACATCGAGATCATGAACATGATGGCGCCGATGTCTCGAATCGCTTCCTTCAGCGTTTCGATAAGACTCTTTATGGTCATCTCCTTGTAGACGAAAAACCCGATGACCAAGGCATAACAGCAGGCAAATGCACCAACTTCTGAGGGAGTGAAGAGCCCTAGGCGAAGGCTTCCGATGAGGACGATTGGGAAGATCAGAGCCCAGATGGTATCCTTCAGTGAGAGGATGATCTCCTTCATTGGAGCGCGGCTTTCGCGTGCACGGGGAAAATTGCGCATGCGTGCGGTTATCGCAACGGTTATCATGAAGGCGACCATCATGATCAGGCCGCTCATGATGCCGGCGGTAAACAGCCTTCCGATCGACACTTCACCAACCGTGCCATATAAGATCATGCCAACGCCAGGCGGTATCGTTGAGGTGATTAGGCTGGTGAAGCCGATGACAACTGCCGTATACCCTCGAGGATAGCCTTGCTTGAGCATCTCAGGGCCAAGTATTCGTGCCTCCATGGCAGCATCGGCATTGGATGAACCCGAGCACCCTCCCATCAGGGTGGAAAGCAGTACACTGACTTGGGCCATACCTCCGCGCATATGACCGGCTAGCAGCATCGAGAGCTTGATCAGACGGTCGGTGATCCCTGAGCTGTTCATCAAGCTCCCTGCAAAGATAAAGAGCGGGACTGCGAGCAAGGTGACGCTCTGGGTTTGAGAGATGGGCAGCTGTACGATAGTGGCCATCGGAAGCTCGGCATGTTGAAAGAAGTAGAAGACCCCTGAGATTCCTATGGAGAATCCTACGGGCATCCCTATGGCCAGCAAGAGCAAGAATGCTATCAACACTATGATCATGAGATTACCTCTGACTTGGCTGTACGTGGATGAGTGCCTTGATTTTCAAGACAACGGTGATGATCATGAACAACGATGGAATGGGAAGGCTTAGCGTAGCCCAGGTATAGCTCAAGAATGGAATACCCTGGAAACTCCTGAAGCGGGAGCTATAGGCGAGACGAAAGCCGTAGTACACCAAGAGAAAGAGAAAGGCCAGGATCAAGCTGTAGATGAATAGTTGAAGGATCCGTTGTCCCTTTGGGCTCAAATGCTCCTTCAAGAGCTGGACATCGACCATCTTATCATCACGCAAGGCGGTGTCAGCTCCGATATACACTGACCAGGTGAACATCAATAGGGCAAGATCAAGGCCCCAGTTGATCGGAAATCCAATGGTGCGCAACACAGCAGCAAATGTCAGGATGAAGACGGTGCTGATCAGTAAAAACGCCGCGACGGCGAGTTCAACTTCGCAGAATCTTTTATATACGTGCGCTAAACGGTTCATGAGTACCTCACAGGCGTGCAGCCCTTGGCCTACGACCAAGGACTGCCGCGTCTAATAGAATCGCTTACTTGCCCAGTTCGGCATAGACCGCAGCTTTTGCTGCATCAAGGCCGAGGGACTTGTAGGCCTGCTCACCACTGGCGACAAATGCCTTGTTGTCAAGCTCGCTGTGGGGGATGTAGATCATCCCTTTGTCGATCATGAACTGGCGGTCTGCCTCTGCGTTCTTCAACAGGATGTTGGAAGCCGCAAGACCCGCTTTGTCACACTCCTCAATGAGGATTGCCTGGTAGTCGGCAGGAAGCTTGTTGAACCATGCTGCGCTGACAACCATGACGTTCAGCTGGAAGATGTGCTGAGTCTCCACGATGTACTTGGCAACTTCATATACCTTCAGCTCTTTGGCGGCGGCATACGGAAGTTCACACCCGTCCACGACCTTGGTCTGGATGCCGTTGTACAAGTCCCCGTACGCAAGCGCAACTGCCTTGCTGCCCAGAGAGTTGACGGTAGCGAGCCACGCCGGTGCATTTGCGGTGCGGATCAAGCTGTTGCGTAGCTCCTGAGGGCTCTTGCCTGGCTTGTTGGTGAAGATGTTACGGAAGCCTTGCACCCATGCATAGGAGACGACTTTGATCTGGAACTCTTTTTCGAGCTTATCGACCCAGCCTTGGACTACTTTGCTGTCAAGCAGCTTCTCAACGTCATCGATGCCACCGAGGAAGAACGGCATGTACAGGATTCCCCACTCCTTGACATAGTTGCCCAGGCGTGCCGGGTCGGTCTGCCAACCTACGTTGGTACCCAGGCGAATCTGTTCCAAGACATCCTCTTCGACACCAAGAAGGCCGCTGGGGTAGACCTCTATTTTGAGTTTTCCGTTAGTGCGCTCAGCTACTGCCTTTGACCACTCGAGATACTGCTTGTTGAATGTATCTTCGGGTGTAAGGACGTGGCCAAAACGCAATACATACTGTTGGTCTGCACTCGCTTCGCTTTTGCCTTGAGCTACCAATGGCAACAGCAACAACGCTGCCAATGCGATAATCAAGATGCTCTTTTTCATAACGATTCCTCCAAAATATTGTCAGGGCATACGCCCTTTGGGTTCAGCTCAGATGTATTGGGATGTAAGGGAGTTGAGATATGTATCAGCGAGGGCTCGACAGGTTTGGGCAAGGTGTTGGTCCATCAAACGTTCACATCGATCAGCATCCCGTTGTTTTAAGGCTTCAAGAATTTCAATATGGTCTAGCCTGGACTGCTGTTCGATCGCGGTACGGTCCTTGGTCAGGCTTCGGGTGAGCATCATCAGGCTCGATAGTTTGTCATTGAACTCTTTCAGATAGCGATTGCCTGCGAACTCGATGATCAGGTTATGCACTTCATTGCCGATGGCAATCGCTCTCTCTCCTCCTTCACGGTCGATGTCGAGGTCGTGCAATTTTTCTAACAATGAGTCAATCTTCTCAAAGAAATGCACGTCTAAGCTAAAGCACGCGTACCGTGCATTCGCACTCTCTACAGCACGTCGAGCATTGAAGATCTCCACGACATCCTCGAACGTGAATTGTTTGACCTGGTACCCCCGGTTCTGCATCACTTGCAAGAGCCCCAGCAAGACGAGTTTATTCAGTACTTCACGGATCGGGGTACGTGACAGTCCATATTCGGTGACAAGTTCGCGCTCCGCTATCCAGGAGCCAGGATGGAATTCCCCATTGATAATCCGTCGCTGAAGGTCAAGGAACACGTCTTGTTTGGTCATACTGACTCCTGTTGTATCCCAGTGGTATACCACAAGCATACCACAGCTTTTTACCTTGTCAACAGCTTTGTTTGCGGAGGATGTGGTAGAAATGACAATTATGTAGAATTATCTTCTTCGACAAAGCCACTGTAAACGTTTACAATTTTCCTTGACAACTCCCAAAACCCGTGTGAGACTATAGTCGTACTACACCGTAGGACAGGAGAAAACACCCTAGTATCACACGATCAAGGAGTTGAAACTTTGGCAACGACCATTCTCTCCATGAAGAATATTGATAAGCGATTCGCCGGGGTCCATGCCCTCAAAGGTGTTGATTTTGACCTCCAAGAGGGAGAGATTCACGCCCTCGTCGGCGAAAACGGCGCAGGTAAATCCACCTTGATGAAAGCACTCACCGGCATCTTCCCCAAAGATAGTGGAGAGATCCTCTATCTGGGCAAGCCCTTCAATCCAAAGGGGCCGAAGGACTCCCTCGATGCCGGCATCGCCATCGTCCACCAAGAGCTGAACATGATGGATCACCTCACGGTGGCCCAGAACCTCTTCATCGGCCGTGAATCGACGAAGGGCAGGGGGTGGCTGCTTGATGAGAAGGCGCAGAACAAGCGCGCAAGCGACCTGCTCAGGCGCCTGAACATGGATATCGACCCTACCGAGAAACTTGCCAACTTGACCGTTGGCAAGCAGCAGATGGTTGAGATCGCCAAGGCAGTCTCCTACGATCTGAAGATCCTGATCCTCGATGAGCCAACTGCAGCTCTCACTGACCGTGAGATCGACGATCTCTTTGTCATCATGCGTGACCTTGCCAAAAAGGGCGTGGCGATGATCTACATCAGCCACCGCCTCGACGAGATCGGCGTCATCACCGACCGGGTGACGGTCCTGCGTGACGGCGAGTACGTCGGCACCGAGAAGACCAGCGTCCTGAGTAAAGAACGGATGATCAACATGATGGTCGGGCGGGTCATCTATGAGCAGCCTAAGAGCCACTCGATGGTCGCCCCTGATGCGCCGGTAGTATTGAAGGTCACCAATCTCAATGCCGGCAGGCAGGTGCAGAACATCAGCTTTGAGCTGCGCAGGGGCGAGATCCTTGGCTTTGCCGGCCTGATGGGAGCCGGACGCACCGAGACCATGCGCGCCCTCTATGGAGCCGATCCTGCAAGCGGCAGCATCGAGATCGATGGCCAGCCGGTGTTGATCCGCCAGCCCCTCGATGCGGTACGCCACGGCATCGGCTACCTCAGCGAAGACCGTAAGCGCTACGGCCTGGCCATTCGTCTTTCGGTCTCCGAAAATTCAGTGATGGCTGCCTATGATGAGCTGTCGCCGAAGATGTTGCTCTCGCTCAGGGCCCTTGAGGAGACAGCAAGTACGTACGTTGACAAGCTTGCGGTCAAGACTCCATCGCTTGATCAGCTGGTAAAGAACCTCAGCGGCGGAAACCAGCAGAAGGTCGTCATCGCCAAGTGGCTGATCAAGAACAGCAAGATTCTGATCTTCGATGAGCCGACGCGAGGTATCGACGTCGGGGCGAAGAGCGAGATCTACTCGCTGATGGCCGAGCTCGCCGCCGAGGGCAAATCGATCATCATGATCAGCAGCGAGCTCAATGAGGTATTGCGGATGAGTGATCGCATCGCAGTCATGTGCGAAGGTCGGATCACCGGATTTGTAGATATTGCAGAGGCAAGCCAGGAGAAGATCATGCACCTGGCGACCCAACGAGAATAGGAGAACAGTGACTATGGCAGATCTCAAGCGTGTACCAGAGGATCAGAAAAAGGGGTTGAACATGCAAAAGTTGTTGGCCCCGCTTGCGCTGGTCATCATCTACATCTTTTTCTCGATCTTCGGTCGCAACTTCTTCTCATATACTACGTTGGTCAATATCCTTGACTCCTCGTACTATATTGGGTTCATCGCCATCGGAGTCACCTTCGTCATCATCACCGGCGGTATCGACCTCTCCTGCGGAACGGTGATGATGGCCGCGGCGATCATCGGTGGCACCGCATACAAGACGTGGCATTGGCCGATGTGGCTGAGCCTGCTGCTCATCCTCGGTGTCGGTCTCTTCTTCGGTCTCTTCAACGGGATCCTCATCAGTCGCCTCGGTCTGCCTCCCTTCATTGCCACCCTCGGCACCCAGATGGTCAGTCTCGGCACCGGCTCGATCGTCTCCAATGTACGCAGTGCAACCTTCCCTGCCCGAGGAGCAGCGGACAGCTGGTTCAAGAGCGCCTTCAAGTACATCACCCCAACCGACTTCTCTTTCCCCACCGGGGCGATCTTGCTCTTTGGTATGGCGTTCATCGCCTACATCGTGCTCACCCGCACCAAGATGGGGCGCTACATCTTCGCCATCGGCAGCAACAAGGACGCAGCCCGCCTCAGCGGTGTCGACGTCAAGAAGTGGGAGATGATGGCCTATGTGATCAGTGGCCTGATGGCCGGTATCGGCGGCATCGCCTTTGCTGCGGTCTATACCACCGTCATGCCTGCCCAGGGAGCAGGCTTCGAGCTCTATGCCATCGCCGGTACGGTCATCGGCGGTACCTCCCTCTCCGGAGGAGCTGGGTCGGTGGCCGGTACGATGATCGGTGTCTATATCATGAGCGTGCTCAGGGCAGGTTTGCCATCGATGAACCTGCAGGCCCAGTATCAGACCTTCTTCACCGGTGTGGTGGTCATCGGGGCTGTGCTCTTGGATATCTATCGCATCAAGCGCGCCAGCGAAGTCCGTATCCTCACCCCCGCCCAGCAGTACCGTGAGGAGATGCAGAGCACCATCGCCATGAAGAGCCAGGATCTGGCACTGGTTACCGAGGAGCGTGATCGGCAGTTGCTCAAGGATGAGATTGCTCGCCTCAAAGCTGAAATGGGTCAGATCTATCGGCAGATGCGCGCCGAAGAACGCATAGAGCGTAAGCGCCAAATCACCCAGGAGAAGGAGTTTGAGAAGGCGATCAGGCGCGAAATTGCGAAAGACGCACCGTAGTGTTCCAACCGAAAGGGTTCCTTTCGGATAATATTAAGGAGGATCGTATGAAAAAGATCTTGGTTGTCCTACTTGTATTGGTATTTGTGGCATCCATTCCGCTCTTCTCCCAGGCTGCGACTGAGGCGAAAAAACCGTATATCGCCGTCGTTTCAAAGGGCGAACAGCACGACTTCTGGCAGCAGGTAAAGCTTGGTGCGAATGCTGCAGCAAAAGAGTATGGCGTTGATATCACCTTCGAAGGCCCGCCCTCTGAGAGTGACGTGCAGATCCAGGTTGAGATGCTCAACAACGCCATGGCAAAAAACCCCGTCGCCATTGCCCTAGCAGCACTGAACACCCAGAGCGTGCTCGACCAGCTGCAGCAGACAAAGGCCAAGGGAATTCCCGTAATCGGTTTTGACTCCGGCGTTCCTGAGGCTCCGGTCGGATCAATCTGGGCCAACGCCGCGACGAACAACTACGCAGCTGCAGGCGTGGCCGCAGAGAAGATGTTCCCGCTCATCAAAGCTCGCATCGAGGCAGCAACAGAGGCAAAGCCGGTGAAGATCGTGGTCATGAACCAGGATGCCAGCGGCGAGTCCCTGCTCAGTCGAGGCAAGGGTTTCCGTGACACCATGGTCAAGCTGATCGACGAGCAGACCAAGCTCAGCAAGAGCGACATCGCCGTTATCGGCAACACCGCCTACATCGCTGCCGACAGCCCGACCAAGGGCCGCAAGGTCTTCATCGAGATGATCGTCCCGGCCTCCACTGCAATGACTGACGCCACCAACAGTGCGCAGGCAGTTCTGAACAAGGTCGTCGGTGACAACGTGCTCGGAATCTTCTGCTCCAACGAAGCGACCGTCAAGGGCCTGTTGGCCGCTACCAACGACGGGGCGACACTGAAGTCAAACGCCAACTTCCGCAACGTGGTCGTCATTGGCTATGACGCCGGTGAGGCTCAGAAGAACGCGGTGCGTGCCCAGTACTTCCTTGGCTCCATCACCCAGGATCCGTACATGATCGGCTTCCGCGCAGTTGAGCTTGCGTACAAGGCGTACAAGGGCGAGAAGGTCAGCGATGTCGACACCGGTGCTAAGTTCTACGACTACACCAACATGGACGACGCTGACATCAAGGGCTTGCTCTACGACTGATCATCTGTGAACCAAATCGATGGACCCGGCTTCTGCCGGGTCCTTTTTGCTACTAGCATTCCTCGACCAATTTGGGTACCGTATATCCATCGAACGTCCATCACCATGAGGAGCTACCATGAAACCGATTGTCATCAATTCACCGTCTTTGGCTAACTGCAATCTTCTGACCATGCACCAGGATGTCGCCGATCTCGTCAAAGCCGGTACAACATGGATGCATATCGATTTGATGGACGGCCATTATGTGCCTAACTTGTACTTCCCTTTGAGGGTGATCTCCGATTTGAAACAAGCCTACCCTCAGTTGGTCATTGATGTGCATATGATGGTCACCAACCCCATCGATTATGTGCCACGGCTCGCTGATGCTGGCGCCGACTGGGTTAGTTTTCACACCGATGCCACCAGTTTCGTCATTCGCACCCTAGAGACGATTACACGCCACAATATGCGCGGTGGGGTAGTGATCAATCCCTCCCAGAGGATCGATTCGATCAAACCCTATGCCGATTTGGTGGACATGGTGACCCTCATGGCCGTTGAGCCTGGATTTGCAGGACAGCGATTCATGCCACGCACCCTCGCTCGTCTTGAAGAGCTGGCAACGCTGAGAAAGAGCACGCAGTCAGAGTTTTTGATCAACGTCGACGGTGCCATCAGTTACGAGTATCTCGCTCCATCTATCAGGCGGGGAGCCAACGTCATCGTAACGGGAATCTATACGATCTTCCAGCAGCCGCAAGGGATTTTGGAAGCCTGCAAAACGTTTGACGCAACGGTGAAGGCCGCGATTACAGAGGGATGGGTCGGAGACGCATACTGAGCGAAGATCTGTGGTTCTTGAATCTGATTTGTTGAAATTTGTTGCAAAGTGTTGCGCCTCTCGCTATCATTGGGAAGACAGTCGTCAAAGGAAGGAAGACCCATGCAGAGCAAGTTGATCGTCATCGCCATCGGGGGCAACTCGCTGATCGAAGACCCCAAGAACGTCACCATCGAAAGTCAGTACGAGGCAGCGCGCAAGACTGCGGCCCATATCGCCCGTCTGATCAAGGCAGGCCACCGCGTCGTCATCGCCCACGGAAATGGACCACAGGTTGGCTTTGTGTTGCTCAGAGCTGAGTATAGCCGCCCGATTCTGCACAGTGTCCCCCTCGATGTCTGCGTAGCCGATACCCAGGGCTCGATCGGCTACCAGCTGCAGATGGCGCTGAAGAATGAGCTGGCGGCCCTACGAATCAATGACACACAGGTGGCGACGGTGGTGACCCAGGTGGAGGTCAGCGATGACGATCCCTCCTTTGGCAAGCCGACCAAACCCATCGGCTCCTTCATGAGTGCCGAGGAAGCAGAGAAGCGCAGCCGTGAGGACGGCTGGGTGTGCACCGAGGATGCTGGCCGTGGCTATCGGCGCGTCGTGGCCAGTCCGAAGCCAAAGGCAATCGTAGAAATCGATACGGTACGGGCGCTAGTGGACAATAAGATTGTCGTCATCGCCGCCGGTGGCGGTGGCATTCCCGTAGTTCGTGACGAGGCGGGTATGTTAAGTGGCCGTGAGGCGGTCATCGACAAGGACCTTGCCGCAGCTCTGATGGCCAAGGCGCTGAACGCCGATCTCTTTGTGATCTCGACTGCGGTGGAGAAGGTCTTCCTCAACTGGGGAAAACCAAATCAGAAGGCGCTAGGGACCATCACGGCCGATGAAGCGCAGCAGTACATGAACGAGGGACACTTCGCTCCCGGCTCGATGCTCCCCAAGGTCCAGGCAATCGTCGACTTTGTCCGTTCCACCGGCAACATGGGCCTGATCACCGACCCTGCGAACCTGTATGGTGCGCTCTACGAAGGCAAGGGGACCAAGGTTGTCAACTAAGAAGGAGCCGATGTTCAAGGACGCCAAGAGCGCGGTCATCACCATCGTGGTGGTCGTCGCCTTTGTGGCCTTCGCCCTCTTTGCCATCGATCGCAACAACGTCAATCGTCTGAGCAAGGCCCATAATGCGGCACTGGCGAGCAAGCAAGAGGCGTATGCTCTCGTCAAGGTGCGATTCGACCTTGTGGGGACGATGGGCCAGATCCTCAACGAAGAGGGCGCAGATGATCCCTTTGCCCATATGGTGGGCTCATGGGATGGAGGGGCGTCGGTAGCGCTGACCAGCGATCTCTACAGTAGGGTCGATACACAGCTCGATGTCCTGCAAAAGCGCTTGTTCGGCGAGCAGGTCTACCTTCGCCTCGCACCGTATTTTGAAGAAGTGTATCGAGCTGAGCGCTCGCTGGCGCCGCTTGTTGAACAATACAACGAGAAGGCGGACTTCTACAACGCTGTCAGAGCGAGCTTTCCAGCTTCGCTTGCTGCCTCACGTCGATCGATGTCGGCCCTTGAGCGCTTTGCGATCGCCGCGGCGCTGAAAGGTCGCCCCTGAGAGGTAGAGGGGGAGGATCACAACCAAGGTGGCCAAGTTGTCCTGGACAAAAAGTGCGGCCATGGTCAGCCTTGCCAGGATCAGGATGATCGTTGCACCGGCGAAGAGAGTGATGATGGGCGAAGAGGTCCGCCTGCGTGCGAGCATCATATACGCTGGTATGAACAAGATCGGATTGATGAGTAGGATGTTGAGGTTGTAGTACGTCATGTCCATGTCACTGTAGAGCATCATGAAGAGCAGCAGTGAACCCAGGATTGCCAACAGGCCGTAGGCAAGGCCCAGGACGATGCGCCGATAATCGCTGTCGGTGGCCCACAGCAGCACCAAGAGTAGGGTGATGGTCAGCGCAAGGATGGCAGCAAGATCACTGGATGTGCGCACCTGCCGTTGTGGTGTAGTCCTTGTTGCAAGGACCGTGGCTGACTTCACCAAGGACGAGCCGTTCTCGTCTTGGAATGCCGCCACCGCAGCTTCAAGGCTTTGGGGGAGGAACATCGCATCCCAGAGGCTTTCGGTGCGATCTACGCGCCGTCCCTGCAAGGTGGAGAGCGTCCAGGCGATAAGGGGGCGGTGGTTCATGTAGGCTGCGGTGAGGGAGCGGGCTCCAAGGCCAGTGGATTGGGCGCGGGCCCAACGGCCGAATGCGCCGCCAGTGGCCACATCGATGAGGTCGCGGATGCGTGTGGCACAGTTGTCGTCATAGAAGTGGTAGAGATAGGTCGAATATTCACCGCTGATGTGTTCACCAAGGTATCGCGACAAGGCCCATTTGGCCTGGGCAGTGAGATCAAGCTCAATAAGGCGCACATCCCGCCCCTCCTCGATCGCCTCGGCGATCCTCCACTCACTGTTGCTTGCCCAGACATAGTAGTACATCCTCCCTCGGGCAAAGTTGAGGTAGAAGTGCTCCTGTGATGCATCAAAGATCCCCCAGTCGTACATGATGGAGGTGCCGTTTGGTTGGCGTACGATGAGGGCGCTGTGGCCAAACCAGGCGTACAACGGATCACCGGGTCCGACGGTGAGCAGGCTAATGGAGATCTCGTCGGCCCATTGGAGTTGGTTGGGGGCTAGCTTAACGTCCACGTCGATGGTCTCAATGCCTGCAAGCGTATCCTCTCTGAGGATTGCAGTGGTTGCAAGGAGGCTAGCCATCGTAAGGGCCACTAGGAAAAAGGTGAGGGTGCGCCGCTTCATTGGCCAAGCATAGCATACTCACCCCCCTCTTCCAACTGGTTGATTTTTTGCTCTGTTCCTTCTACCTTGTTGATGGAGGGACGATGGAGCGCAACATCACGACGCTGGGTATCGTGCTTCACAGCCAACGATGGGGGCAGGCCAATCGTCGCCTCAAGGTACTGAGTGTCGACCTGGGAATCATTGACGTGGTGAGCTATGGGGCACAGAAGTCCCATAAGGCCGTCAAGGCTGAAGTCTTCTGTGACGGCCACTTCTTTCTCTACCACAACCCGGTCAAGGGTGACTACACGCTCAAGGACCTCAAATCCATTGCTGGCCATGAGGAGCTACGCGAAGATCTGGCGCTGAACTATACGGGCCTTTTTTTCTGTGAGATCCTGCTCAAGGTCCATGGAGCGGAGAGTGGGCGTGAGTACGCACTGCTGTCCAAAGCACTGGACCTGCTCACCTTCGCCGCTGAGCGAAGGGCTCTGATCCTGATCCAATACATCCATCGCCTCAGCGATGTGTTGGGTATCAGGGTGTCACTTGACCGCTGTCCCTGCTGTGATCGCCTGTATGACACCGATGAGATCGTCTACTTCTCATCGGTCTTTGGCAGCCAATGCTGTGAACAGTGTGCAAACCTCGAACGCACCCTGATCCTGCCTCCGGGGGCGCGGCGCTACCTGACTGTGACGATGGCGATGGAGTTTGAAGAGGCGGTGGGCGTTGACCTCAATGAGGCGGCACTGAAGCGGATCAAGGCGTATATGCTAGGGTACGCCCAGTACTTCTGCCCAAGCCAGCTGGCGACGCTGGCATCGGGGCTCTTGTAACCGGTATGTGTACAAAAGGTATGAATAGATGATTTGGAAGAAGAAACCGGTGGCTAGCGCTCTGGTGCGCCACCTCAACGAACAGTACGGCATCGATATGATCACCGCCTCCATCATGGCACGACGCGAGATGACCACAAGCGAGCAGGTGAAATTCCTGATGGAGAAGGAGCTGACGTGGTTGCATAACCCCTTCCTCTTCGATGATATGCAGACGGTGGTCGAGCGACTGCTCGACGCCAGGACAGAAGGGGAGTGCCTACGCATCTATGGCGATCGTGATGTCGATGGAATTACCAGCACGGCGCTGCTCTACCTTGAGCTTGCCGACATGGGCATCGACGTGAGCTATCGCCTACCAGAGGGGGATGAGCCCTACGGCCTTACCACAGACGGGGTTGAGGAAGCCCACCGTGATGGGGTGACGCTGATCATCACCGTGGATTCGGGAATCAGCAACGTCGATGAGATCACGCTGGCAAACCGGTACGGCATCGATGTCATCGTCCTGGACCACCATATCGGAGGGGAGAGCCTGCCGCCGGCGATCGCCATCATCAATCCGAAGCTTGCCGGCTCAGGCTACCCCTTTGAGCATCTGGCCGGAGTAGGGGTGGTGGCCAAGGTGATCTGGGCGCTTAGGTTTGCCCAAACCCCCCTCTACGGGCAGGAGTTCATCCTCGCCCACGCCCAACCTGGCAATGATACCGTCATCATCCAGGCGATGCGTGTGGAGAACCTCTTGGTCATCGACCAGGTGATCGAGGAGATCAACCCGGGCCTGATCAAGGCCGACAACTCAAAGGCGTTTGCCTTCCTCGCTGCAGGCCTTCCCATCTTCGTCCTCGATGAAGCGACTGAGCGCTCGCAGCTCAAGAGCGCCTTTGGCAAGGCTGTTGATATCCACCTCACTGACCTGCGACCCAACTTTGAGCGTGTCCTGCCGATTGTCAGGGGCAAGGGACTCTTCGCCCTCTCCAAGCTCAGCCGGGCTGCTCGGTATGCACACCATGACAAGGATGAGCTCTCTGTCCTCTTCTCCCTCTTCACCGCCTACGTCTTCAAGGCCCATCCGAGCCTCGATACCGACTATGAGGCCATCCTTGATTTGGTAGCCATCGGTACCATCGCCGACCTGATGCCGATGGAGGATGAGAACCGCATCCTGGTCCAACGCGGCCTGAAGGTCCTCAACCGAGGCCAAAGGGGCGCGCTCTTACCGCTTTTTACGGCTCAGAACCTGTTGGGCAAGGCTCTTTCTACCTCCGATATCTCCTGGCAAATCAGTCCGCCGATCAATGCAAGTGGACGGATGGGCAGACCAACGGTGGCGCTCAATCTCTTGCTGAGCAAAACGGCAACAGAAGCGGAGTTGCTCACATCAGAGCTGCTGGCGATGAACAAAGAGCGCCAAAGGCTGGGCCAGGAGGGGTGGCAGCGGATCTTGCCGACCGCCCAGTCGAGCTTTGAGGCTACCGGCTCGAAGATGGTGATCGTCAACGACCGCGAGATCAGCCGTGGGATCACCGGGGTGATGGCAAACCGCCTCTTGCGCCACTTCAACGCCCCAGCTTTGGTCATCGCCTACGGCGAGGAGGGGAGGATCAGTGGCTCTCTACGCTCACCCGATACCTTCCATGCCCGAGATTTTTTGTCCAACTTTTCCGATCTGCTACTAGATTACGGTGGGCACGCGTGTGCAGGTGGCTTCTCGGCCCCGCAGGAGAACGTAGGTCTACTGCTTAAGCGGATGGGAGATTTTATCGATGAGATGGATTGTCCAGAAGAAGCACTGTCGATAGTTGAGATCGACTGTACCCTGCCTCCACAGTACATGAGCCCGGCGATGATCGAGGTCGTCGAGTTCTTTGAACCGTATGGGGAGAAGAATCCGACGTTGGTGATGCATATCGAAGGGGCGCGAATCGAGGCGATCCAGCAGCTCTCCAATAAGAGTGGTGGCTCGCAGCACCTCAAGCTTACCTTGGGCTATGGCCAATATCGCTGGCCGGCGCTCTACTGGGAGAGCGGTGATCGCCAGGGCAAAGATTTTGATACCGGCAGCGTCGTTGACGTCGTCTTCAGACTTGGGCGCAATTACTTTCGTAGCCAAGAGAGCCTGCAGCTGGTGGTCATCGATATCAAAGCCACTGAGGGCGCTTGACACAGGGGCCATTTTTCAGGCAATCTTGCTGTGCAGACGAACCCAGTAATCGGGAGAGGGGGTGATTTATTTAATGGCATTTGTGAAAGTCGATGACAATGAACCACTTGAAAAGTCGATCAAGCGCTTCAAGCGCATGGTTGAAAAAGAGGGGATCATCCGCGAATGGAAGAAGCGGGAGTACTTTGAAAAGCCCTCCACCATCCTCAACAGGAAGAAAAAAGCCCTTGCACGCAAGCAGATGAAGAAGAATCGGAAACTGCATAGCTCAAAAGGATACTAAACACCAACAGCCGCCCGAGTGGCGGCTTTTTTGATATTCCTCGTCATATTGGTCTATCCGGAAACATTTCTCATCAAATTTCAGTGATACAGCAGATTTGTAAATAAAATTAGACAAAACCTGTGGTTTTGGTGTACAATCAAGCTGAGCCTGAACAAGAGGGTACTTGAAGCCCGAACTATAGACCTACGAGGAGTGTATCGTCATGCTAATTCTCATTTCCGATGCCTTCGACGCCGACCTGCCCAAGAGACTTGAGGCGTTCGGCGAAGTGACTGCGGACAAGGGGCGCCTAGAGGAGGCTGCCGTCGTCTTGGTGCGTAGCAAGACCAAGTGTACCAAGGAGTACATCGACCATGCACCGAATCTGAAGGTGATCATCCGCGGTGGGGTAGGAATCGACAATATCGACAGTGCCTATGCCGCCGAAAAGAAGATCATTGTACGCAACACTCCCAAGTCCTCCTCAATCGCCGTTGCCGAGCTTGCCTTCGCCCTGATGCTCAGTGCACCGAACAACCTCATCGAATACCACAACGGGATGCGTGAAGGCAATTGGCTGAAGAACAAGAAGCGGACTGAATTGTACGGCAAGACCCTCTGCCTGCTCGGCTGTGGCAATATCGCCACCGAGGTCGGCAAGCGAGCCCGGGCTTTTGGCATGGAGGTCGTAGCCTATGACAAATACGTCACGCACAGCGATGTGGCAAATTTGAAGCCAACCATCGAAGAGGCGGTCAAGGACGCTCACTACATCTCACTGCACCTGCCGCTGACCGACGAGACGCGTGGGATGGTCAACCGCTCCCTGCTTGAGCACTGTACTCACTGCCCGGTGGTCATCAACACCGGTCGGGCTCTGTGCGTCGATGCTGAAGAGATGAAAGCGATGCTCGAGGATGGGACGGTCTGTTGGTATGCAACCGATGTGTATCCCAACGACCCACCGAGCCCCGACTATCCGCTGCTGAAAGCCGAGCGTGTTACGCTGGTTCCCCACGTAGGGGCCAACAGCGAAGAGAACCTTGCCCGGATCGGGCAGGAGACATATGAGATTTTGGATGAGCTGATCAAAGGAGGATTGATCTGATGCAACGCAAACTAAACTTCTTTGCTGGACCTTCGGTGCTGCCCTTGGAGGTGCTTGAGCAGCTGAAGGAAGGGATCCTTGAGTACAACGGACAGGGGCTCTCCATCATCGAGGCAAGCCATCGCAGTTCGATCTTTGAAGGGATGTACAATGAGTGCCTTGCCTTGATGCGTGATCTGTTGGGCATTAGCGACGAGTACTCGGTCTACTTCCTTGGTGGTGGGGCGACGCTGCAATTTGCCATGGTGCCGATGAACTTCTTGCGCCCTGATACCGTAGCCGACTACATCAAAAGTGGCTCATGGGGCAACAAGGCCGCTTCCGATGCTGAGAAGATCGGGCGGGTGCGCTACTACTACGATGGCAGCGCAGACCGCTATACCTCGCTGCCCAAGGCCAGTGAGGTGAAGCCGAGCGAGGACTCCAGCTACCTCTTCCTCTGCTCCAATGAGACCATCGGTGGCATCCAGTGGAAGGAGTTTCCCGACACCGGCACCGTCCCCTTGATCGCCGACATGTCCAGCGACTTCTTCAGCCGCCCGATCCCGGTCGACTCCTTCTCGATGATCTATGCCGGGGTACAGAAGAACCTCGGGCCTGCAGGGGCGACGGTGATCATCATGAAGAAGTCCCTGTTGGACAAGCAGAACCCGAACCTTCCTGCCTACCTAGACTACAGCCTCCACGATAAGGATGGCGGTCTGTACAATACGCCTCCGGTCTTCAGCATCTGGGCGGTGAAGCTGGTCCTTGAGTGGATCAAGCGAAACGGAGGAGCTGAGGGGATGGCCAAGCGGGCCGACTTGAAGAGCGGACTGCTCTACAATGTCATCGACTCCTCCTCGTTCTTCTACAGCCCGGTCGACCCGGCGTATCGATCGACGATGAACGTAGTCTTCCGTCTGCCCAGCGAGGAGCTGGAAGCGTCCTTCCTCGAGGAGACAAAGAAGGCAGGGATGCTTGGACTGAAGGGGCATCGGTCAGTTGGAGGTCTGAGGGCCAGCATCTACAACGCCTTGCCGGTCGAAGATGTCAAGGCGCTGGCAGATTTGATGAAAGAGTTCGAACGTAAGAATGGGTAGGTGATGATGAAGACCAAGATGGACGAGACGAACAAGGCGATAGTCAGGCAACTCTGTGATGGGCGCAAGCCTTTTTCGGCGATCGCCGAGGAGCTGGACATCACCGAAAACACGGTACGCTCGCGGGTCAATAAATTGATCGAGGAGGGGGTGCTGCAGATTAGCGGCTTGGTGAACCCCGAAGCGATCCCTGGCCTGCAAGTCGTGATGATGGGTGTCAAGCTCAAGACCCTCGACCTTGAACGCAAGGCAAAGGAGTTCAGTGAACTGCGCGGGGTCATCTCCGTTGCGGTGATCACTGGCCGATACGACCTCTTTGTCCAATTGGTCCTCAGCGAAGAGGAGGGCTTGAGCCTTCTTGACTTCTTCAAGTATGAACTTGACAAGGTCAGCGAGATAAGCGACGTGGAGACCTACGTCGTCTATCAGAGCCACAACTTTCGCATTCCCTTCATCCTCTAGAATTGTTGGCCACCATCGGGGCTCATTGAGCCTCCGATGGTGGTATTCCTACTAAAAAGCTTTCGCCAATTCTCTGGAGAAAGCATCCCTATTGTGCTATACTGCTCCAGTCCGCTCTTGGACACTGAATTGTGCACCACACTTTTAGGAGAGTACTATGGCCGACCTGTCTACCACATACCTCGGATTGAATCTTAAGAACCCTCTCATCGCTGCAAGCAGCCCGCTTACCGCTACGCTTGACAACCTCAAGCGCTGCGAGGATGCCGGCCTCGGAGCCATTGTGCTGAAGTCGATCTTCGAGGAGCAGATCGAGGCAATTGGAGAGGACACGGCCTCTGGAAGCGATGCCTATAGCGCTCACACCGACGGGTATGAGTTCTTGCGTGAATCGAGCAAGGAGCGCCATATCGATGCCTACCTCGCCTTGGTCGAAGGGGCCAAGGCTTCTCTTGAGATCCCGGTCATCGCTTCGATCAACTGCCGCTCAAACGGCAAATGGATCGAGTACGCCAAGCGCTTTGTCGCTGTCGGAGCCGATGCCATCGAGCTCAACCACTACGTGGTCGCCACCGACGTCGAAGTCGAGGGCTCGGAGATCGAGAAGGAGTACCTTTCGTTGGTCAAGCATGCCCGAAAGGCCCTGGACCTGCCGTTGAGTCTGAAGATGGGCCCTGCCTTCTCCTCGTTGGCCAATATGCTCAGACGCTTTGATGAATTGAACATCGATGGTGTGGTGCTCTTCAACCGCTTCTACAACCCTGACATCAACATTGACCGGATGAAGATGGTGCCGGCCCATATGCTCAGCAGCAAGGATGAGTATACACTGAGCATGCGCTGGACCGCCTTGATGAGCCAGCAGGTGCGCTACGACATCTGTGCCTCAACCGGTATCTGGGATGGCAAGACTGTCATCAAGCAATTGTTGGCTGGAGCGAAGAGCGTCCAGCTGTGCTCGGTGCTGCTCAAGCAAGGTCTGTCTACCGTCTTCAAGATTGAGAGTGAGATCCGTCAGTGGATGGAGAGCAATTCATATGAGAGTCTCGACCAGTTCAGAGGCTCGCTCAGCCAAGAGCATGCTGACCCAATGACATGGGAGCGGGTGCAGTACATGAAGTCAATCCTCGATGCCGATGCAGGCAAGGAGTGAGGCATGGACCTGAGTGTCTATCGGGATATCGCCCCATACCGAGGCCAGGATTTCCTCGATGCCATTGCGCGGGTCAAGCAGAACCCCAAAGGCATCGCTGGCATGCTCGCCTCGGTATGCACCCTGGAGACCGACCAGCAGCGCAAGGCGCTTGCCCAGAAGGTCCAGTATGTGATTGACAAGCTCGATGAGGTCACCGACTATGACCAGTTCCAGCGCCTGATCACCGCCGGGGTCTTCTTGCCCTCAATCATCGAGAACTCCGTCACCTCGTTCACCTACAGTGGAACCGAGGTGCTCGACAAGGAAACGGCCTATCTGTATGTGAGCAACCACCGTGATATCGTCCTTGACTGCGCCCTCATCGATCTTGCCCTCGATGGGGCGGACCAGATGCTCTGTGAGATGGCGATCGGCGATAATCTACTCACTGACGCTTTTGCCACCGATCTCTTCAAACTCAACGGAGGGGTCACCGTCAAACGAGGTCTGCCGATGCGGGAGAACTACACCGAATCGATGCGCCTCTCCTCCTACTTGGTGGCGTTGATTAGCGAATTGAACAAGTCGGTGTGGATCGCCCAAAAGAGTGGGCGAGCCAAGGATGGCATTGATCGAACCAGCTCAGCTATCATCAAGATGCTCCACCTCTCCCAACGCAAGAGAGGGGTGAGCTTTTCGGATGTAGTGAATATGGTGAGGATCGTCCCGGTGGCGGTCAGCTACGAGTACGATCCCGTTGACGTGATCAAGGCGAAGGAGGAGGCCCACTCCACCTTCTTCGGCCTGAGGAAGAAACGACACTTTGAAGACCTGATCTCCATCAACAAGGGACTGAAGGGACACAAGGGACGGATCCATATCGCCTTTGGCACCCCCATCGAAGGCGATTGGCACTCAAGCGAGGCTGTTGCGGCTGAGATCGATCGGCAGATCCACTCGCTGTACAAGCTATGGCCCACCAACCTCTTTTCCTACGATTATCTCACCGAGAGTACAACATACGCTGACCGTTGGGCCGATTTCGAC
>LVBE01000090.1 GCA_001603105.1 Spirochaetales bacterium Spiro_03 | reverse complement strand
CGTATACATACGATAATATGGTTGTACTACACTGTCAACATTGACACCATACAAAATCGCTCCAAAAGCAGTGACGAAGGAACCAAAAAAATCGTGCACTACAGCGAGGCGAGCAGGGCGGCCACCTCCTCCTTGGTTGGCGGGCTACACCCCTTGCGACTGCAGTTGATGGCACTGGCTGCACTGGCCCATACAAGCGCCTCCTCGATGAGGGTGAGCGAAAGCGCCCTCATCACCGGCTCCTCTCCATCAGTGCCAAAACAGTCCCGATCGTGGAGAAACGTAAGGATCGAGCCACTGAAGGTATCGCCGGCACCGACGGTATCGATAACCGGAAGATCGATGATTGACTGGCTTCTCACATCCCCTTCGGGGGTGTACCACCGTGCCCCATCCCGCCCAAGGGTAAGGATGACGTGCAAGGTCCGCTGTTGGGCCAGCTGTGCGGCCTTGGCATGGATATCGCAGCCAGGGTAGAGATAGGAGAGATCCTCGTCGCTGAGCTTCATGATCGAGGCGAGGTCGATCGCCTCCTCCATCCGAGCCGTGAAGGCATCACGGTCGGCGATGACCGCAGGACGGACATTGGGGTCAAGGAAGATGATCGGCCGCGGCTTAAATGATCGCAGGGCAGAAAGGATCGCCGAGGAACTTGGCTCTAACGAGAGCGCGAGCGAGCCGATGTGCACCACCCGCAGGTCGGTGTGTTCGCCCATCACCGCAATAAGCTCTTCGGCTGTGACGCTCAGCGGTGCGCTGCCATCAAGGTAGAAGGCGTAGGAGGCACTGCCGTGCTCATCAAGGGAGGCGAATGCCAATAACGAGCTCTCAGGTGCCGAGCAGAGCAAGGGATCGAACATCACCCGGTTCTCCACCAGGTGCTCCAGCATCCTCAGGCCGAACATATCACGTGAAATCTTACCGATGAAACCGACTGGAGCATCCTGAAGCGCCGCCGCTGTAGCCGCATTGAGCGCACAGCCGCCGACAAAGGAATCAAAGCTTACCGTCTCTTCTCCTGCCTTGGCGATGAAATCAATCAACGCCTCTCCCATAATCCCGATCATTGTTGCCTCCTCTCTGTCCATAGGGTACACCAAGAGCACAAGCCGATAAAGTAGGTTGTGGAAAAAACTTCATCAAAGCCCTATACTAGGGCCATGAAACGACTGTCACTGACCGATTTCTCCTGGCTCAGGGATCCTGGGCACTACACCCACCACCGTCTGTGGGTAGAGTTGGCCATTTGTGCCCACTCTGACAAGCCGCCCTTCGCCCCTTCATTTGTGGCAGTCAGCGACCAGCACTTTACCAGCTCCTTTACCGTCTCCTCTGATGAGGGACTTGAGAGCGGGATCATGCTCTTTCATACTGATCGGACGTTCATCGCCATCGGCCGGCTTGACAATCGGCTTGTCGTCACCCACTCGGTCCTGGGTTGGTCCAACCGTTGGCAGATCGACACCGATAGCCCATGGCAACGGACCATCTTCTGGACGGTCGACCGCACCGAGGAGGGAGTGGGCATCGGCTACCGCACAACAGAAGAGGGGCCGCCTCGACCGGTGGGCCGCTTCACTCTTCCTGGGCTCGCCGCCTCCATCACGTATGGCCCGTACTTTGCCAATGCAACCGATGGCGAGCTGAGCGCTGCAATCGAGCGCTTCTCCTATCAAAGCCAAAGGTGAGCACTACTCGCACAAGCGTTGCTCTTATGCTACTATGCAGACATCAAAACAGCCCCTTTGGAAGGGCGTAAGGCAGGATTGAGAGATGGACGAGAGAGTCGAGGCACAGGCCCCGTCAAACTTCCTAGAGCGAATCATCGAGGACGACCTTGCTGCCGGCAGGGTCCCGAACAATATGATCGTCACCCGTTTTCCTCCGGAGCCGAACGGGTATCTGCACATCGGCCACATCAAGTCGATCTGCCTGAACTTCGGCCTGGCCGATAAGTACCAGGGACGCTGTCACCTGCGCTACGATGACACCAACCCCGAAAAAGAAGAACTTGAATACATCGAGTCCATCAAGCGGGACATCCAGTGGCTCGGCTTTGACTGGGGAGAGCATGAATACTACGCCTCCGACTACTATGACCAGCTCCACCAAATCGCCGTCCGCCTCATCGAGGAAGGACTGGCATTTGTCGACGAGCTCAGCGCAGAAGAGTTGAAAACCTATCGCGGAACCCTTACCGAAGCAGGCAAGGACAGCCCATATCGAGACCGCCCCATCGCAGAGAATCTTGCACTCTTTGAGGAGATGCGACAGGGCAGACACCCCGAAGGCTCAATGGTGCTACGCGCCAAGATCGATATGGCCAGCCCCAACATGAATTTGCGTGACCCTACCCTCTATCGGATCAAGTTCGCCCACCATGTGCGCACCGGGGACAAGTGGTGCATCTACCCGATGTATGACTTCACCCATCCGATCAGCGATGCGATCGAAGGGATCACCCACTCGATCTGCACCCTCGAGTTCGAGGATCATCGCCCCGCCTACGACTGGGCCACGATGATCGACGGTATCGATCACGCACCTCGCCAGTATGAGTTTGCCCGCCTGAACATCAACTACATGGTGATGAGCAAGAGGCGGCTGCTCAACTTGGTCAAGCTGGGCATCGTCGACGGCTGGGACGATCCGCGCATGCCGACCATCAGCGGCATCCGCCGCCGTGGCTACTCACCGGAGTCGATGAAGGACTTCGTCGGGCGGATCGGCGTTGCCAAGAGCGAGAGCGTGGTCGATTACTCACTGCTCGAGTTCTGTGTCCGTGAGGACCTGAACAAGCGTGCCAAACGCCTGATGGTCGTCCTCGATCCCATCAAGCTGATCATCGACAACTATCCCGAGGGCAAGGTCGAGTACTTCGAGGCAGTCGACAACCCCGAGGACCCCGAAAGCCCGACCCACCAGGTTGCTTTCAGCCGTGAGCTGTACATCGAGGCCGAAGACTTCTCTGAGCACCCTCCCAAGGGATACCACCGCCTCTACATCGGCAATGAGGTGCGCCTGAAGTACGCCTACTATGTCACCCCGACCTCGGTCGAGAAGGATGAGACGGGAGCGATCATCGCCGTTCACTGCACCTATGACCCGGCTTCCCGCGGAGGAACCAGCGAGGATGGGCGACGGGTCAGAGGAACCAGCCATTGGGTCAGCGTCAGCGAGGGGGTCGACATCGAGGCCCACCTGTACGACAAACTCTTTGCCAGCGAGTACCCCGGAGAGAAAACCGGCAACTACCTCGATGACCTGAACGCCGACAGCCATGTGGTAATCCCCCACGCAAAGGCTGAAGCAGAGATCCTCAAGACCCAGGTCGGCGACTACCTGCAGTTCATTCGTAACGGCTACTTCTGCTTGGATAGCAAGAACGCCGGCGAGGGCAAGCAGGTATACAACCGTACCGTCACCCTTCGTGACTCCTGGGCGCGAATGAAGCAAAAGATGGGAATCTGACAGAACGGGGGACATAACCGTCCCCCGACCAATCGGAGGGCTCATGGAGTACTTCTTTGACCAGCACTTCCACCTGATGGATATCTCCCACCCCAATTTGATCAGCTTCTTCAGCTCGATCGAGAGCGGGATAACTGAGCTCTTCACCAGCGGGGCACTGCTTCCCTCCTACATCATCACACCCAAATCACGCCGGTCCCACACCCTACTTTCGCGCATCACCAATACCCTGACTACTTTTGAACAGCCGATCGGGCACACGCTGGTCATGATGGAAGAGGACCTGGCCGGCCTCTTTGCATCGCATGACGACGATGCGGCCCGGCCCGCTCTACCCTTCATCCGTGATGGAAAGCTCCACTTCCGCGCTCGCACCTATGACAAGATGGCAATGTGCCCGATGTTGATGGATTTCTCTTCATCCCCGTCAAGTGGGCAGTCACTCTACTACCCCACCCCGAAGAAGGAGAAGATTCTCACCTACATCGATGACACCCTTGCCGGCTTTGAATACTACCATCGCAAGAGACCTGATGGTCTCTTTGCCTTCTTCCCGTTCGTAGGCATCAACCCGCCGGTGCACTCTCGCTCCTTCATCGAAGAGCTTCTGTCGACCTTCGTCGTCACCTCCTCCAACCAGCCAAAGGGAAAGCGCCGATTCTATGGTATCAAGGTGTACCCGCCGCTCGGCTTTGACCCGTGGCCAAGCGACAAGGAGGAGCGTGACAAGGTCATAGCGATCTATGTGTTCTGCAACGAACACAAGATCCCAATCATGACCCACTGCGATGACCAAGGCTTCCGTGGCCTGACGGCCAAGGAGGCATGGCGTGTCAGCGAACCCGATGCCTGGCGGCCGGTCCTTGCTCAGTTTCCGCTGCTCTCGATCGACTTCGCCCACTTTGGATGGCAGTACACGCCGCTACAGAAAAACCCGTTGACGGTGCTCAGCGGCCTGGCCAACAAAACTCCTGACTCCTCCTGGTTCTACCAGATCACCGCCTTGATGAAGAGCTACCCCAACATCTACGCCGATGTTTCCTTCAGCGGTGCCAATACCGACTTCTATGATGAGCTGTTCAACTATCTATCAAACCTGGAAGAAGAGGAGCGAGAGACCATCACCGCCCGGATTCTCTTTGGATCCGACTTCTCCGTCAATCTGATGAAGGTCGAGTCCTACACCTCTTACTACCGCCTCTTTGAAGCCTCCCCGTTCTCAGACGAGGAGATCCATCGCTTCGTGCAGACCAACCCCCTCAGCTATATGGGCATGCTCTGATAAAAACGCGGCAGGTCTACGCCTGCCGCCCCATGAATCGATCTGATGGTGCTCAGTAGTTCTTCGCGGCGATTTCAAAGTACGCCTGCGGGTGGGCGCAGACCGGGCAGATAGCCGGAGCCTTCTTGCCGACCACGATGTGGCCACAGTTGGAACAGACCCAAATCTGGTCCCCATCACGGCTGAAGACCAGTCCATCCTCAACGTTCTTCAACAGGTCAAGGTAGCGCTGCTCGTGGTGCTTCTCAATGGCTGCGACCATCTCAAAGAGCGATGCAATCTTGGCAAATCCCTCTTCACGGGCATCCTTGGCGAAGTTCACATACATTTCAGTCCACTCATAGTGTTCGCCTGCCGCAGCGTCCTTGAGGTTGGTGGCAGTTCCCTGCACTTCCCCGCCCTCCTGCAGGAGCTTGAACCAGATCTTGGCGTGCTCCTGCTCATTGAAGGCAGTCTCCTCAAAGAGCTTGGCGATCTGGACGTACCCTTCCTTGCGGGCCTTGGAGGCGTAGTAGGTGTACTTGTTCCGAGCCATCGATTCACCGGCGAATGCTTCTTTCAGGTTAGCTTCCGTCTTCGATCCTTTCAATTCCATTCTTGACTCCTTCACTGCCCTTGTGCAGCGCGCTTAATTTGACAATCGGGACAAATCCCGTTAAAGACTATCTCGTAGGAGAGTAGCTCATATCCATGTAGATCCATCGCTCGTGTAGTAAGGTCGAGGGAATCGAAGAGGTCGACATCCCCAATATTGCGACAGTCCATACACTGGATGTGGTAGTGCTTGCCCAAAGAGTGATCGAAGTGATCAGGGCCACCGAGCACCTTGATCCTGCGCACCTTGCCCTCATCGACGAGCATGTTGAGGTTACGATAGACCGTAGCCCGGCTGATCGATGGGTGGGTGCGCACAATGCTCTCATAGATCTGCTCTGCGTTGGGGTGGTCGGTCGCCTCACTGACGGCTTCCCAGACCAACCCCTTCTGTATCGTTTGTCGTTTTTCTCGCATGAATATTCCTAAATGATATTACTTATCATTAGTATGATAGACCAGTGCGATGGGGGTGTCAACAAAGA
>LVBE01000089.1 GCA_001603105.1 Spirochaetales bacterium Spiro_03 | reverse complement strand
AGATAAGGGTATCATTGATACAAAATAGTGATTTACTATAAAAGACGGAGCATCGTATGATACCTCTTCTTCCCCCATCAGAAGATTTACAGACAAAGGCAATCCTCCTTAAGTTGGTCAATGCGAAGAGTAACCTCTCTCTTCTCAAAGGACTGTCTCACACCATACCCAACCAACGGGTCTTGGTGAACACATTGGTCCTGCAGGAAGCAAAGGATAGCTCTGAGATTGAGAACATCATCACTACGTATGATGATATGTTTGCAACGCAAGAATCCAATGACGCACAGTCGTTCACTGTTGCAGCAAAAGAAGTGCGATACTACAAGGAAGCCTTGCTCACCGGATATGACGCGCTGAAAAGACGAGGATTCTTGTTCAGAAATGATATCCTTGCCATCCAGGAAACACTGCAACACAACCAAGCAGGCTTCAGGAAATTGCCCGGAACCGCACTGGTGAACGATAGGACCGGTGAAACGGTCTATACACCGCCCGATCCTCAGCATATCGATTCTTTGATGGATAACTTTCTCCTCTTCTTCAACGATACTTCCCTCTGGAATCTTGATCCTCTCATCAAGATGGCTGTCTTGCATCATCAGTTCGAGTCCATTCATCCATTCTATGATGGCAATGGGCGTACAGGGAGGATCCTCAATGTATTGTATTTGGTTAAGGAAGGACTGCTAGACTACCCGATCCTCTACCTCTCTCGGTTCATCAACGTGAATAAGGGTCACTATTATGCCCTGCTCCAATCGGTACGTGATCAGAATAGCTGGGAGGAATGGATCCTCTTCATCTTGGAAGGAGTGGCAAGAACCGCTTTGACCAGTTGTACCATGGTCAGTCAGATTCGGAATGCGATGCAGGAATATAAGAATGAGATTCGTACCCACTTTCCAAAATTCTACAGCCAGGACCTCATCAACAACCTCTTCTACTACCCGTATACGAAGATCTCATATCTGGCGAACGATCTGTCCACCTCCTACCAGACGGCACGCAAGTATCTTGAGCTTCTGAGCGAACATGGATTATTGGAGAAGCGGAGCATCTGGCGCTCCAGCTACTACATCAACAAGGCGCTGATGGCCACGCTCCATGATGCTGAACGGGATGTGTTGAGAGTATAGGCTGTTCTTCTTCTGAACTGAACAATGCTCAGACGGTCGATGTGTCCACTATTTCCATGAGGTAGCTGAAGTTCATACGCAGTGTTATCTTGTAGATGTGAATTTATATAGACTATTCATCTCATCGATAAATGTTCCCCATTCGGGGTTAATCGATTTTTTATGTTTTGTCAAATAATACTGATATTT
>LVBE01000088.1 GCA_001603105.1 Spirochaetales bacterium Spiro_03 | reverse complement strand
ATTATAATCAATGTAAAAAACATATAAAAATAGGGTAGATGAGCTACACATAGCCTGACATCATTCTTGGGTGTGAGCTCTCTATTGTCGATGATCGGACTGTAAGAGTTCGTTGATCAGCCGTAGAGAACCATCAGGGCGGTATTGGTAGACCTCGACCTCAGATACAGGAGCAGTGGTGACTACCACGAACGTCCTGCTCAAGAGCGAGCCGTCCTTCTCCTTGTAGTTGGTGTTATCGGCGATCCACGTTCCACTATTGACGTAGTAGTGGCCGTACCCATAGTCGTGAAGATCTGGGGTATGGGTGTGGCCGAACACCACGACTGCAGTGTCGCTGCTCTGTTCATCTACCTGATACTGGATTCTTGCCTGCTGTTCAAAGTATCTGCTGTCGATCGCCCCTAGAGCAGAAGCAATAAAGCTTGCTGGATTGGTGACACCATTGTCGATCTGGCGCTGTTGCCACGTTCGTTGGTAGTGGCGATAGAGCAACGGGGCTGTGATCTCACCGTCTTCAGTGAGGACCGGAAAGAGGTCCGCAACTGAGTAGGAGCCGTGAT
This sequence comes from Spirochaetales bacterium Spiro_03, assembly GCA_001603105.1. Taxonomy (GTDB): domain Bacteria; phylum Spirochaetota; class Spirochaetia; order Sphaerochaetales; family Sphaerochaetaceae; genus Sphaerochaeta. The sequence goes on along the minus strand of LVBE01000088.1, from coordinate 6,701 downwards.
ACCCATCGATGTGCATGTTCAATAGCTTCGTCGTAAAGCTATCGTCGGCGACGATTGGCTTGAATACGGCATCAAGCGTTCGATAGTAGGCGTATGCCCCACCTTGATCCGGATCCTCCAACGGATTGGGAGCACGGCTGATCATTGGAAGAGCGGACACATAGGCAGGTTTGCCCTTCAATACCCAGTCGGCTGCAAAACGAGCATAGAAGTAGCCCGGTGGCAGCATCGTAGGACCATCAACAAGCGTTGCATTGGTGATCGTATCGGGAGCTGAGAAGGCATCGTAGCGGTGTCCATGCTCGATGACGATCTCGTTACGCGCTCCGGTGCGATAGAGGCCAAGACCAGGAGGGCCGCTGGCGATGACGATGCCGGGCATGGCATCCTCGATGAGCTGTCCTATGACTGACATATCGTGGTTTCCCACCACATAGACTAGCTTGATGCCGCTAGCGATGATCTCATTGCATGCGGCAACGACGTCGCTGTTGTTAACAAGGACCTGACGATAGAAAGCCCGTCGATCGGTCTCGTCATACGAAAGTGGCAAGAACCATTCATCGAGCACATCGCCGCCGAGTACGACCTCGCGAACATCGGCTGTGACGGCGACGCGGCGGAGGAACTCGACCAGGTACGGGCGATTTTCTGCGATCTCGGCATATGCATCATCGATGCCGAGATGGAGGTCACTGAGGACGATGATCGTATCTCGATCATCTGATGCGGTCCAAAGCGGCTGCGGTGCCATAGGATGCCCTTGGTGTGTACTAGCTGTACTGGTGCATCCGGTCAATGCCAGTATCACGAGGGCCAAGAGAGCGAACGGGATGAGTCGTTTCATCATAGATTCCTTTCTTGTCGAGGCTTTGAGTCAGCTTCAGTATATGCCCGTATCTATAAAACACCTAGCGATTTTTCGTCCCAGATTCTGGCTGTACCCTCGCTAGTAGTACGCAGGTGGACGGACAAGACAGTATCCCTTTCCTTTAAGATTTTGACATATTACCCCATCATGCCCGGACGATGGATCGGCGCCCCTCCGCTGTCAGAAATTTGCTACAGAGGTGCGATAACTTCTTGTATACCGTGGACATTTTCTCTGATACGCGCTATGAATATGTATCGCCTTCCAGGAGTACCATATGAAATCGATAGCATCCCTCCTTAGGGTCAAACGGGATGATAGACCCCTTATGTATACCATCTACACCGCCTTCTTCGTCAGTGGCATGATGAGCACGCTCCTCGGCACGCTCTTGCCCTTCATGAAGGAGGAGTATCAGATGAGCTATGTGCTCAGCGGGGCCGTCATCTCGGCCCACCAGATCGGAAACTTCCTCGCCTTGCTCATCGCAGGGTATTTGCCCTTTCTCATCGGACGCAAACGAAGCACCATCACCCTTGCTCTGGGAATTGTCATCGGTTTTCTGTTGATGACTCTTTCGGCAAACCCGCTTTTGCTGCTCTTCGCCTTCGCTGCCACCGGCATCGGACGGGGAACCTTCAGCAACATCACCAACGTGGTGATGAGTGAGATCGCCGAGAACAAGGCGGCGAGCTTGAACCTGTTGCACGCCTCATTTGCCGTGGGAGCGTTCCTAGCTCCGTTCATGGCCATCTTCTGCACAGTCGTGTTGGGCATTGGGTGGCGGACCAGCGCGTGGGCCCTTGTGGCCTTTGAGTTGGCGGTGCTCATCCTCATCGCCCGCTCATCCCTCTCCAACACGCCGAGCAAACGGGCCAAGGGCAGTGAATCCGATTTTTTGAGAAGCGGGGAATTTTGGCTGAACACTGCCATCCTCTTCTTCTACCTATGCACCGAGTCCTCCATCATGGGATGGTTGGTCACCTACTTCACCGATACCGGACGCCTCTCTCCGGCCCTTGCACAGGCGACCAGCAGCGCGCTGTGGGTCTTCATCCTTGCAGGGCGACTGCTGTGCGCCTATCTTTCCAGCAAAATGAATAGAGGCGTGCTCCTTTTGATCCTCGGCTCGCTACAGCTCCTCTTCTTCATCATGATGATCAGCGTCAACCACGTTGTTCTGATCTACCTCTCGATCTTCGGCTTCGGTCTGTCGATGAGCGGGACCTATCCGACGGTCCTCTCCACCGTCGATGCCAAGCTCACCCAGTCGACCATCGCCATGGGGGCGATCATAGCGATCGCGACCCTTGGGGCGATCACAATGCCGATCATCGTCGGCTCGGTCGCCCAGGTCAAGGGAATCGGTGGAGGACTGGCGACGATCAGTGTCGCCATCACCCTCCTGTTGACCCTGTTGGTGGTCAAGTTTGCCATCAGCAGGCGTAAGGTGGTGGTGCGATGATCAAGACGAACGACGCAATCCGTAACATCGCCATCATCGCCCACGTCGACCACGGCAAGACTACGTTGGTCGACGGCCTGCTCACCCAAAGCGGTAGCTTGAGCGCCGGCGGGGACCGCATCATGGATAGCGGGGCACAGGAGCGTGAACGAGGCATCACCATCAGTGCGAAGAACTGCGCTATTACGTGGAAGGGGGTGCGGGTCAATATCATCGATACCCCCGGGCACTCCGACTTCTCAGGCGAAGTTGAGCGTGGGCTCTCGATGGTCGATGGCGTCATTCTTCTCGTTGACGCAGCTGAAGGGCCGCTGCCGCAGACCCGATTTGTTCTCACCAAGGCCTTTGAGCAACAACTGACCCCCATCGTCGTCATCAACAAGGTTGATCGGCAGGACGCCCAAAGCGCTGTCGTACTACAGGACGTCTATGAGCTCTTGCTAGAGCTCAGCGGCGATGAACGGATGCTGGAGGTGCCGGTATTGTACGCCATCGGCAAAGAGGGGCGATGTGGTCTTGCGCCTGATCGTCTGGAAGGCAACCTGAGTCTCTTGCTCGATGCGATCATCGCCCATATACCCGCTCCCCATTACGACGATGCCCAGCCCTTCCAGATGCTGGTCAGCGATCTCTCCTACAACGACTATCTTGGCCGCTTGGCGGTCGGGCGTATCATCAATGGCTCGGCATCGGTACATGACTCGCTTGTATGCATCCAGGAAGGAGGGGCTGCCGTACCGCTGCGCGTGACAAAGCTGCAGACCTACGACGGGATGCAGTTAGTGACGGCCAGTCGTGTCGAAAGTGGAGAGATCGTCGTGCTCAGCGGTGTCGAGCATGTTGCCATCGGTGATACGATCTGCACTGCCGACAAGCCCAAGGCCCTTGGGCGCATCAAGATCGATGAGCCGACCGTTGCCATGCTCTTTTCAAAGAATATCAGCCCCTTGGCTGGCCTGGAGGGCAACCAGCTCACCAGCGCCAAGATCGGCCAACGCCTGCAGCGTGAGGCGCTACGCAATGTATCCATCAAGGTAGAGAAGAACGATGACGATACCTACACCGTCAAAGGACGCGGGGAGTTCCAGATGGCGATCATCGTTGAGGAGATGCGCCGTGAGGGCTTTGAGCTGTGTGTAGGACGGCCGCGTATCATCATGGGGCGTGACGAGGCGGACAATATGACCGAGCCGATCGAGAACCTCTTAGTCGATGTTCCCGAACAGTGGGGCGGCGCCATCATGGAGCAGCTTGCCCGACGCAAAGCAGTCATGCGTGACATCACCTATACCGAGAGCGGACGGATGAAGATGCAGTTTGAAATCCCATCACGCGGCCTGATCGGCTACCGTGATGAGTTTCTCACCGAAAGCCGGGGCATGGGAGTGATGAATAGCTACCTCAAGGGGTATGAACCGTACAAAGGCGAAATCGAAGGACGGCAAAGCGGTTCGTTGATCAGCGATCGGCGAGGCGTCGCAGTCGCCTATGCACTGTGGCAGCTCGAGGATCGCGGTCGGCTCTTCGTGGTTCCTGGCGATCCGATCTACGAAGGGCAGGTCGTTGGTGAACACAACCGTGGTGATGATCTCTTGCTCAACCCGACACGCACCAAGAAACTGACCAACCTCCGTGCCGCTGGCAAGGACGATGCGGTGACTCTCACCCCGATCGCCAAGATGGGGCTGGAGGAGGCGATTCGCTTTATCAAGGACGATGAGCTGGTCGAGGTGACCCCGACTTCGATTCGCCTCTGCAAGCGGATTTTGGATACCGCCCAGCGCCATGTCTTTGAGAAGCGCGGACAGATTCCCTCCTATCTGTTCAAGTAGAGCGTAACCGGGACGTGGTCGCTGCCCACCACATCGGCTTCGATCGTGCTGTCGGCGACCCGATCTTTGAGATCCTCGCTGACCAGCCAATAATCGATACGCCACCCAATGTTGCGCTCCCGGGCCTTGAAGCGGTATGACCACCACGAATACGCCTCCTCACGGTCAGGGTACAGCAGGCGGAAGGTATCGATGAACCCCTCGTCCAAGAGTGCTGAGAACTTGTCACGCTCCTCGATCGAGTATCCGGCGTTGCGTTCATTGGCCTTGGGATTCTTCAAGTCGATCGGCTTGTGGGCGACGTTCAGATCCCCGCAGATGATCACGCCTTTGTGCTCCTTCAAGGCGGTGACATAGGCTCTGAATTCATCGTCCCACCTCATGCGTAGCGAGAGGCGAGCCAATGCCTCCTGACTATTGGGTGTGTAGCAGCTGACAACATAAAAGTCATCAAATTCAGCCGTTACCGTTCGCCCCTCACTGTCGAGGTCGCTACCGATGCCACATTCCACCGCAAGAGGTTCGACCAGTGAATAGAGGGCAACGCCGCTGTAGCCCTTGCGTTCGGCGAAGGCGTAGTAGGCGTGATATGGGCCGGTGTCGACCGATAGCTGCTGCTCTTGCAGTTTTGTTTCTTGCAGACAGAAGATGTCGGCGCCGCTTTGATGCAGATACGCCTCAAAACCCTTGGTCTGCACTGCTCTCAATCCATTGACGTTCCAACTGACAAGTTTCATAGCCTAATTCCTACAGCAAAAAGACTCCGAGGCTCTTGGCTTCGGCTCGTACATCCTCAGGCCACACCGATGCCTGCACTTCGCCGATGTGGGCCTTCTTCAACAAGTACATGCAGAATCGACTTTGGCCAAAGCCACCGCCGATACACAACGGCAGCTCTCCATTGAGTAGGCGCTGGTGCCAGTACAGCTTGGCTCGCTCCTCCATCTTACGGATGGCAAGCTGGTGGAGAAGCGCCTCTCGGTCGACCCTGATGCCCATCGAACTGAGTTCCATCGAATCATTGCGAACCGTATCCCAGACAACGATATCGCCGTTCAGGCCGGTGTAACCGCCGCCACTGGGCGTTGACCAGTCGTCGTAGTCAGGAGCCCTGCCGCCGTGGCTGATGCCATCAGCCAGTGGACTGCCGATGCCGATCAAAAAGATCGCCCCATGGCGCTTTGCCAATACCTTCTCCCGCTCCTCGGGGCAGAGATGCGGCAGTTCTCGCTGCGCATCCTCGGTGTGGATGAAGGTGATCTGCTTGGGTAGGATCGGGTTGCAGACCGGAAACATCTCGCTGACAAGGAACTCGGTGCGGATCATCGCCGAGTAGATCTTGCGGACCACGGCTTTGAGGAAGTCAAGGTTGCGGTCCGCTTCGGTTATCGTCAGCTCCCAGTCCCATTGGTCGACGTAGATCGAGTGGATGGCATCAAGCTCATCATCTGGGCGGATCGCGTCCATATCGGTGTAGATGCCTGTCCCTGGGGCGTAGCCATGGTCGGCAAGGGCCATCCGTTTCCACTTTGCCAACGATTGGACGACCTCCATCTGCTGATTGCCCAAATTACCGACTTGGAACATGACCGGTCGTTCGACTCCGTTGAGGTCATCATTGATTCCTGATCCTGACTTGACAAAGCGCGGGCTGGTGACGCGGCTGAGGCGAAGTCCGCCGCTCAGCTCTCGTTCAAAGGTGTCCTTGATGTACTTGATGGCTCGTTCAGTTTGTTTTTGCTCCATCAACGGTGTATAGCCTTCAGGAAAGTACTTGGGCATAGATGTCTCCTTATCCGTCGTAGGATACCGCATTTATGCAAAGAGGAGAAGCACTGTCAACGAAACCGAAATTCAGGTAGAATCGCGGCATGGAAACCTCGATCAAACTCATAGCCAGCGATATGGGCGGCGTCCTAGCCGTGCACAGTGACCACGACCTGGAAAGTCGACTTCTTGCAGACTTTGGCCTAGGAGGCTACCGTCACTTCAGCGACCTTGACTCTCGCCTAGGAGACCTCTTGGTTGAGCATTCAAAGGGCGCGATTGATGAGGCGACACTATGGGGCGAATTTGCGTCAATCGCCAATATCACCATCGCCCCCTACGAAGGGTCGCTTTGGGGCAAGTACTTTCGCCCCGAACTTGACGAAGCGGTCCTCACGCTCTATGAAGAGATCAAGGGTAGGGGAAAACGGCTGGTGTGCGCCACCAACACCGAACCAGCACACCTGGCATACCACCGCACCTGGGGTCACTACGCAATCTTTGATGCAGTCTACGCCTCCTGTGAGATTGCGCGCGTCAAGCCCGATCGCTCATATTTTGAGTACATCCTTGACAAAGAAGGGGTAGAGGCGCATACAGTCCTCTTCATCGACGACTTACAGGAGAATTGCGAGAGCGCAGCAGAGCTCGGTATGCACGCATTCTTGTATTCGGATGTCGCAGAACTCCGATGGTACTTAGTTGATATGGATATCATATAATAGTACTATAATAAATACTTAAAAATGCATTAAGACTACAGCAA
>LVBE01000087.1 GCA_001603105.1 Spirochaetales bacterium Spiro_03 | reverse complement strand
ACCATGGACTATGGTACCACACATGCTGTTGTGTACCAAGAATCCTCAACTTCCATTTTCAAACCCTATCCAATAACTCTAAAGGAGAATCAAATCGCTGCTTGCTTCAGAGTCTACATGCTTCTTCGACTCGACCTCCAAAGATAGTAATAGCTATAAAATCCCTTTCTGACATAGTCTCGACGTTGCCAAGTAAACACTCCGTAGTTTCGCAGTTGCCTTCCTATTGAACTAAGAAAAATTCTGCATTTCAGGCATCCAAGGCGCGTTTGGCGCTCTTTTTTTGTGAAAAAGTTAAAACATTCGTTATTGCATAGTTGCGGTAAGTTATAGGCTGTGGTACACTATCGACAGAGGTAAGGGCCATGTATCTAGTTACACTTGTCGAGAAGAAGACCGGGCGCACGCTGCTCAACTACTATGAGAAGCAGAAGGTCGATGGGAAATACAGGGCGGTCTTCGTGGAGCGCATCGGGTATCTGGACGAGTTCACCGACCTGTACGAGGACCCCGTAGCCCATTTCAGGAAGGAGGCGGAAGGGCGCAAGTCGGAGGCGAAGGCCGCCGTGGAGGTCTCCTTCCGCGAGCGCTTCAGCGACGATGAGCTGGCCTGCGATGCCGGCGGGCCGGCGAAGGCGGACCGTACCGTCAACTATGGCATGCTCGCCCTCAGCAAGCTGTACCACCAACTGGAGATCCACTCCTTCGTGAACAACCGCCGCCGGTATACCAAGGCCTCCTTCAACCACAACCACATACTGCAGATGCTCGTCTACGGGCGCATCCTTTTCCCCTCCAGCAAATTCAACACCTGGAAGAACCGGGGCCGGCTCATCGGGCCGATGGACTTCAGCGAGGATGACGTCTATCGCAGCCTGCCCTTCTTCACCGAGCATAGGACGGCGTTGCTGCGGCACCTGCACGAGCAGGTGGGCAAGCACTATGGCAGGGACACCACGCTCATGTATTACGACGTGACCAACTACTATTGGGAGAGCGATGAGGAGGATGGGCTCAGAAGGCGCGGGGTCTCAAAGGAGCGGCGCAAGACGCCAATCATCCAGATGGGCCTGCTGATGGACGGCGCGGGCATCCCGGTGACCTACGGCCTGTTCGCGGGCAACACCAATGACGGGCTGACCCTCTCGCCCATGATGGGGGAGGTCAGCGAGGAGCTGGAGGAGGAGGCCTCGGTGATCTATGTCGCCGACAAGGGGATGATGAGCGGGGAGAACCGGGCCGAGGTCATCATCGGGCGCAATGGCTATGTGTTCAGCAACTCCATACGGGGGACGAAGGTCACCAAGGCCACGCGCAAGTGGATGCTCGACCCCGCCGGCTACATTCCCTCCGCCGATGGGCGGAGCATGCACAAGAGCCGCATTTGCCCTGTCTGGATAACCGTGGAGGACAGGAGGGCCGGCAAGCCGACGAAGGTGAAGATCAATGAGCGGCAGGTCTCCTTCTGGAGCCATAAATACCAGCAGCGCGCCCGCCATGAGAGGAACAGGGCGATAGAGAAGGCGTTCGAGCGGGGAAGCGTGTTCAACAACCATGGGGCGAACAAGTACTTCGTCAAGGAGGCCTACGACCCGAAGACCGGCGAGATACTGGCCGCTGCCAAGGTCAGCCGCTACCTTGACGAAGAGCTCATCAGGGCGGAGGAGGAGCTGGACGGCTACTACCTCATCTGCACCAATGTGGTGGGCACGGGGGCGAAGGACCCTCCCTTCAGGGGCACCAGCCGCTTCAGGGGTGACAACATGCTCCAGCTCAACCGGCCGGTCTCCGCCCTGGACATCATCGCCATGTACCGGGGGCTGTGGAAGATCGAGGAGACCTTCAAGATCACCAAGAGCCAACTGAAGTCCCGGCCGGTCTTCGTGCGCAAGGAGGAGCACATAGAGGCCCACTTCCTCTCCTGCTTCATCGCCCTGCTGTTGCTCAGGCTCCTGGAGAAGAACGTGGGCGAGGAGATCCCGGCGAGCCAGATGGTGGAGTCGCTGAGGAAGGCGCAGCTGGTGGAGATAAGCCCGGACATATACAGCTGTGCATACTGCGACGCCGTCATCAAAAGGATAGGCAAGGCATTGGTCCTGGACCTGTGGAGGAAGAACTACAAGAAGAGCGGGCTGAGGGAGCTTGCAGCGGCGACCAAGAGATAAATCGACTTACCAAGATAGAATGTTAAGGTGGCAAGGGCCTAATTTAGTTTATGATAACTAATTAGGCCCTCTTTATTGGCTCTTGAACTGCGGAACTCAAG
>LVBE01000086.1 GCA_001603105.1 Spirochaetales bacterium Spiro_03 | reverse complement strand
CTTTTAGATAATCCGAGAGGACACGACATAAACCATTAAGGTGACATCATGATGCGTTTGATTCAGCAGTAACTATTGTGTGTAACCATCCACGGTAGGCACACACGCGCGGTAGATCATCAAAGAGCTTAATTTTCCCTTGAAAGCAGGATTGGAGATTCTGCAGTGAAGGTGGGTTCTGTGTGATAATCTCTATTGCCATCCATCTTTTGTCACGCTTTGAGGCAACTCTTTCAAGTAATCCTTTGTGCTGAAGCCTAGCAAAGGTTCCTTCGATTGTTCTTTTTGTTACACCGATCTTTTCGACTAATTCTTCTGCGGTGTATGCTGGGTTTTCGATACGTAGTTGAATTGCTTTTGTTTATGCCGTATTCAAACCGACATTCAAACAGAATTATGCCGGTTTGAATTAGCGCAAGCAGAAATACATGCATTCCCACTTAGCGACCTGGGCAATTATCACCCTCTTGCATCACCGCTAGTGTTTGCAAACACTTCAACGGTTGTATTCGATGGGAATAGTAACGGTTTCGTGTACATTGCTCTGTGGTGCTATGTCCGCCAAAAGCTCAGAGCCAAATAGATGGTGTGGGTTGAGGAACCCTACCATTGGAGGATGATCACTCCAGCGTTTTGGTGCCTTTCATATTGCATCCTCTCGCTGATACACCAGAGTATTTGTTCCTTTAGTCATGTAAGACATCACCTCCCTGACAGAAACGTCCTCACTACCTGGTCATCGGAGACACACGACCAGGTATAGCCGGCCTTGGTCAAGGCCTGTTCCAATTCCCCTTGAGAGGTTGTCTCAAAGCCAATGAGGACGTTTCCAGTATCACTGGCAGCATTGCGGTAGTGAAAGAGGCAGATGTTCCACCGATCTTCCAAGATACCCAAAAAATCTCCCAGGGCGTACGAGCGCTCGGGAAATTCAATGTTGTAGAAGATCTGGTGCACCGCTTCGATGGACTCTCCGCCGATCATATGGCGCAGGTGTTCTTTGACGATGTCATTATCTGATAGATCAGTACAGCTGAAGTCAGTCTCCTTGATACGCTCAAGCAGCTGTTGCTTGTCCTCGCTGCCTGCGATGGTCAAGCCGACGAGCACATGGGCGATCGAGCGCCGCTGCAGGCGGTAGGAGAATTCGGTAATCCCTCGATCTTTGACCACTTCCCTGCAGAAGGCATGCAGCGCCCCCGGTCTTTCGGGCATGTGCACCGAAAGCAGTGCCTCCTTCCCTGATCCCAGGAGGGTTCTCTCCGCAACTTGCTGTAATTTCTCAAACGTAATGTTCGCCCCCGAGCAGATGGCAACCGCCTTGGCATCGGGCGGCAGATCATACTGCTGCAGCCCTGCAAGGGCCAGGGCCCCGGCAGGTTCAAGGATGCTCCTCGTCTCTTCAAAAGCCCCCTTCATGGCATAACAGATCTGGTCGGTGGTGACGGTCATGAAATCATCGACAAAACGGGCGGCGAAACTGAAGGGGAGCAGGCCAACTTGCTTGACGGCCACTCCATCGGCAAAGATGCCAACATGGGGCAATACTATCCGCTTGCCGCTGGCGATACTGACGGCAAGACAGTTGCTGTCCTGAGGTTCCACACTGATAATCTCTACATGGGGCCTCAGTGCCTTCACATAGCTTGCAATCCCGCTGATAAGGCCCCCTCCCCCTACCCCGACAAAGATGTGGGTGACCTCACCAAGCTGCTCCATGATCTCTTTTCCGATCGTCCCCTGTCCAGCGATGACCAAAATATCATCGAAGGGATCAATGAAGGTCCTGCCGGTCTCGGCCACCCGCTTCCTACAGTACTCGTACGTCTCTGAGTAACTGTCACCGAAGAGTTCGATCTTCGCCCCGAAGCCCAGCACCGCATCGACCTTGATGCTCGGTGTGGTCTTGGGCATGATAATCAGGGCATCGATGCCAAGTTTTTGGGCGCTGAGGGCAACGCCTTGGGCATGGTTGCCCGCACTTGCAGCGATCACTCCCCGCCTCTTTGCCTCATCGCTGAGATGAGCGATCTTGTTGTATGCTCCACGGATCTTGAAGCTGTGCACACTCTGCAGGTCCTCCCGCTTGAGGTAGACCGAACAACCCTTTTCCTTGCTCAGGCGGGGAGCATACATAAGAGGGGTTTCAACCGCTACATCATATACCTTGCTAGTGAGGATATGTTTTACCACATCATCGACGATCATCAGACTCATGGCACGCCCCTTTGTGCTTGGTGGCGGTTTCCGTACGTACGCTCAGAGCGATGCAGTACAACGTGAACACGCTGCTATTGAACCTACACCATTGTGTTGCCGATTGGCAAGAAGCATTCAATCTGTTCTGCCATTACCACCATGCACTGCTGTGCATGAGACCGGGCGAGGGTTGGGCTCTGCAGGACTCTCAAAAGCCAAAGGTACAGTGAATAACAATACAAAAAGAGCCGCCATCACAGCCTGGCAAATGCAAAACACTAACGGACACTGAAGGCACATAGAGGGCCAGCATGAATAGAGTCGTCGCGTTGACTATCGTTCTTCTTCTATTGGTTTTGATGGGCTGTGATACTAGGTACGGCGGGTTTCAATCGGAAGAAGAGCCCAATAATGATTTTTTTGAAGCAAATGAGTTTCAGGGAGTGACCATCTCCTGGACAGGCATAATCAGCTCAGCGGATGACCAGGATTTCTATACAATCTACTTAGGCAAAGGGAAAAGGGATGAGTGTATCTTTGATAATCTCCGATATGACTTGAGCCTCATGCTACACACCACCAATCCCCTTACCTATCATGCCAGCTCCAATACCATAAGATTGGAAAACGGAGTCACCACACTGAATTCGGCTCCATATACGCTCCGGTATTATCTGATGGTCGAAAAATCTTATCGTAATACCTCTGGCAATTACTTTGGAAAATACGTGGTGAATCTGAAAAAGGTCGATTGGCAACACTCTCCAACCCGTTCAGGGATGTTGTTGTCTGTCCCGCCGGTCATGAGGTGGCACATTGAATCAAGCTTGCCGACCAGATTGTTGACTTTGAATGTATCTGCTCTTGAAAGTGTTGGGAGAAAGATTACCCCATCAGAGTCTTGCTGTGGTATTGAATGTCACCGTCTTTGATCATCTAAACAATCGCTTGGCCATAAAGAGGAGCGGCTACGAGCAGAAAAGAGAATCCCTGACAAGTCTGAACTTGGCAGGGATCTTCGGATCAGAAGTACCGTACTGGCCTGATGTGAGTCCCATAATCTTTACTGGACACCCATTCAGCGGTGTTGCTGTTGAATAGGACCACATGATAATAGAGTGCCGGAGAGTAGTTGCTTTGGGTGGACTCGGACGAACTCATGTAATCATACGGATAAGCAATCCCAAAGTTTCCGATGAGCAATCGGTTATCCCGCAGTTTCCTCAGCTCATCGCGTGATGGAAGGAACCAATCGTCAAAGATCCCATCCGTATATGATCGCGCCTCCTGTGCTGCGTACAGGCCTACCTCCCCTGCTCTATCAAGTTGTTCAATAATCTTGTTGGTATTGGTTAAACCTGTTCCAATCCCTACTGCAGTACCAATTTCAACATAATTGGCCGCGGAGGACCACTTGCTGCCATAGGCAGAACTGTCGGCTTTGGCTGCGATCAAGCCGTGCAGCTGTCCAGAGACGTAGCCGGGATCGGAGGCGCCGAAGAAGTATGCGACGATGCCACCGCTGTAGTAGTCTCCAACTGCCAGAGCTTGCTCGCCAACAGAAATTTCTCTTTCTGCACCTACATAGGCTATGTCAGTCTCCTTATACCTAAGGCGTACTTTCGCCGCTGTAGTCACAGCCGAAGGCATCAGGATCATGGCCCTCCCACGGCTGTCGATCTCGATGTCCGCATAACTGCCATAGGCAGTGCCGTTAGGCGCAACCTGCGCCTCAAGGCCAGCGAGATTCGCTGTAAAACCGGTAAGGTTGATGATGGTCTGGGTGGCGGGCAAAGAGGGGTAATAGGCGCTGATGGTACCGCTCAGAGAAAGTCCTGTTACTTTTGTTACCGGCTCTGTCTCCGCACTGGTGACACTACCCTGATAATTGCTACCACTTGCCGTTACGGTTACCGTAATCGAAGAGCCTATATCATGTTGCGTCAAGGTGTAGGTATTGCCCGTTGCACCGCTGATGGGATTCCCATCGCGCTTCCACTGATAGGTGGGAGTACCGCTATTGGCGATGGTGGTAGATGCAGTCAAGACTTTGCCTACTGCTGCTATCCCTGAGACAGACACTGTCCCAGTCATAACCGCTTTCGTGATGGTCAGCGTTCCTGTATCAGAGCTGTCGAAGCTGTAGTTGGTGGCACTGCCACCAGT
>LVBE01000085.1 GCA_001603105.1 Spirochaetales bacterium Spiro_03 | reverse complement strand
AAACCATCATGTATTTTCTTGTGAATACGGCGTTCGTCTCAGAAATCAAGACCTAGACCACATCGAGTGAAGCATTCGTGATGCCGGGCTAGCACAAAAGACCTCTGCCACTATGGCTGAGGTGGACGAACCGGTAGCCCTAGTGAATTCACCATCGATTGAAGACCTCTTCGGCAAACCCGATGGCTCCATCGAGGGTGATGATCGTCCCATCGTCGAGTTTCAGACTTCCGCTATAGGAGCCGAAGAGTTGGTGTTGCACCGATTTGATGAGCACCATGTCAGTCACACTCGATCGATCGACGATCGGGTCAAAGACTAGGTCAAGGCGTCCATCCTCGTCGCTGATCCTCCACCGCTTCATCAGATCATCGTGGTTAAAGTGAAAGGTGACGAGCCCGAGTTTGTGGATGGTGTGGTCATAGATGATGGCATTCTCACTGGCGACGGTCCGGTCCGAGAAGCCATAGCCGAGGTTCAGTCCGACGGTGGTGTTCTCCACTATCGTCGATAGGCTCGCCCAATACCAGGTGTTCTGGTAGGTCCACCTGCCGCGACCCCAGTCTAGCACCCCCCACGCCTCCCCGGAGAGGAGGGTTTCGCTCTCCATCCCCCGTCGGATGGTCCCGCTGGCGCTGTAGCAGTTCGCCTTCTCATTGTAGTAGAAGGCTGTGCGCCGCTCTTTCCAGCTGGTGGCGATGACCAAGCTCTCGGCATCCTCTCGGCGGGTGAGGGTGAGGTCAAAGTCCAGACCCACCGATCCATCAGGAAGGTTCAGTGACGGGCAGGCAACCATCAGGCGCGTAGTCGATCCCCAGTTGAAGAAGGCGAGGCGGACATTCTTGTTCGCCCAGCTGACCTGGCTGGGGGTGCGTGAGTGTGCCTGCAGTCCGATGCGCCCCAAAGGCAAGAGGGCGATGGCATCACGTTGGGCTACTGCACCTCTTTTGAGGTCGATGTAGGAGAGCGCCATCAGACCGGCATAGCCCAAGTCACTGATCGTCGCCGTCAGTGCATAGCCCGCTTTTTGGTTGACGATAGCCCAGTATTCCCACTCCTTGGTCAACAGTGCTCCACCCCGAATCGCCTTTCGGTCGTAGTGCCACAACGGATGGCGGGCCCACCCCTGTTCAACTATCCGACCGCTGCGGTCAAGAAGCGGCTGCTCGGTCTTTACTTCGTGTTCCATACCCCAAGGCTACCACAGAAGAGGAGAGCACACCACATGAAAAAGGCCGGCTTGCAAGCCGGCCCTTTGGTCGTTGGCTCGGTCACTGGCCGAGGACGACACTGAAGAAGGTGGATAAGAAGTCGTTCTTGTGAACAGGTGAGGTGTACAGGGCCTGGGAGAAGTCCTGCTGGTTCTGACTGCCGCTGAGGTAGTCGTAGAACATGGTGATATAGCTACCCATACCCTCATCGGTCTCATCGCTTCCAGTTTCGACGATGATCAGGGAGGTGCCGACCTTGATCGGATCGAGCAGGGTGTGTTCCCCGCTCTTGTAGAGGGAGGAAGCAACCTCTGCCTGGGAGGCTGCCTGGTTGAGGTAGCCCATCGGGTCGGTATAGGAGAGGTCAGCCATATAGGTGGACTTGGCTCTGTTGTACGGTGTCGAGGAGACAGTGACCACCTCGAGGTCCCGGTCAAGGGCGGCCTCTTCAAGGCTTGATGCATCCGCTGCCCGCTTCAGGTCCTGGGCATACTGCTCAAGCCACGGCTCGATCATAGCCGCCTCGTTGGTGGCGATGTATGCCTTGATGCCGTTGAGGGTCGCTTCGTCGGTGAAGTCAGCTTGACTTGCTCGACGGTTGATCCGCCACAGCGTCCATGCACCCTGGCTCTCAAAGGGGCCGAGCAGATCTCCATCCTTGGCATTCAAGAGTAGCGCTGCATCGTCGACGGAGGTGAAGTTCGGCTCAATGGCGTAGTAGAAGAGCTTGCCGACAGCCCCTCCGTTCGCAGCAAAGGAGTCCAGGCTGTGCTGCTCTGCCGCCTCTTCGAAGGTGGTAGTGCCAAGCAGGATGTCCTTGGAGAGGGAGCGAGCGAGGTTCTCATCAGTCACTGAGATGATGGAGACATCGAGGGTGGTGAAGAGCTGCTCGTGCTCAAGGGCGTAGCGGACGGCACTCTCATCGGGGAAGTGGCTCGGGTCGACGACGACGTAGTTGAAGGAGCGTCCTGTCTGGGCCAGCGATGCGACATAGTCAGCCTCACCCTTTGAAGAGAGGACGCTGCCGATGTCATCGACAACAATCTGGTAGGGGAACGAACGTCTGATCTGGGTCTCCAGCCGGCTCTTGGCATCGCTAGACGCCTTCTGATAGGTTGCGACGTCGAACTTGCCATCTTTGTGGTAGACGCCGCTGTTGATGATGGCCCGCCGAACCGCTTCGTCACTGGCGATGATGCCTGCCTTCTTCGCCAGTTGGTTGACAGCGGTATAGATCACCGTAGAGTCATAGGCGCCCTTCCAGATCTGGTAGAGCACTTGGGTCGGGTCCGAGCCACTGCTCTTGTATTGGTCAGCGTAGTTCTGTACCTGGTCGTAGAAGTGGTTGCCGTATGCGTAGGCGATGTTCTCCTTGCCGTACTTTCCGAAGACCAGTGATGATGAGCTTCGCTTTCCGACAAATGCCTCGATGGCAGGGGCGGCGACGAAGGAGATGGCGATCAGGATGAGGATCAGCATGCCCAATGCCCAGCCAAGGGTTATCTTCTGCTTCGGCTTTGCAACGGCTTCTTTCTTGGCTACTTTGCCAGCGCCGCTCTGCTTCGGCTTCTCAAAGGAGAGTACCTTGGTATCTTCTTCCTGTTTCTTATCCTCTGTGGTGTCATTGTCGGACATGGTAAACCTCTTTCTCTCTGTACGTGGCCCGCGGTGCGGACAGTCTTCAGAAAAATAGCATTTGTCCCCACTGCTGTCAATGAAGAGGCGAACCTCCTCTTCCGGGCTTGCTTGACATTCCCAAAGCCTGCCGATATATTTGACAGCGGCTGTGACAAAGCCGGGCAGTAGCGCAGGGGCTAGCGCACTTGGTTCGGGACCAAGGGGTCGGAGGTTCAAATCCTCTCTGCCCGATCAGGCGGTGTTTCCTTAATCGAGAGGGAAACCGCCTTTTTTTCTTATAGGCTGCGAATTTTGTGGTATACTGGCGAAAATTTAAATGAATATTGAGGTTTGTGATGAAGTTGACAAAGGGTATTGCTCTGATTGCAACCGTTCTCTTTTTGCTCGCTCCAATTTCTGCTGGTCCTAATCAACAAAAAATCTATAGTCTTGACAGTGATCTCTATGAAGCTATCCAGATGTTGTACATCTCTCAGGGACTTTCGCTGCCGTCAACCACAGGTCCCTACAGTCAGGCTGAGCTCTCGCTGATGATGGAGAAGGTTGATGCACGATCATTGGATAGCAGGCTGACTTGGGTATATGAGTATGTTCAAAACGCATTGTCCCTTGAGCCGAAGATCCAGGGAACAGGCATAGGTCTCTCTTGGGGTTTTGAGGCTAATCTAGAGTCGTACCTCCATACCAATACCACTGATTTTTCCGGTAGGGAGAACTGGATCAGGGGATTCAAGGATCAGAAACCCCTGATCAATGTAGCGCTGGAGACGTGGCCATCAAAGAACTTCTATGGGTACTCTGAGTTTAGCATCGGCAATATGAATACCCTCAAAAATACCTTTGGATCTACGGTCTTTGGAGCAAACGTCCCGATGGTTCCACCTTCGGTCATGGATGACATCGATTTCAATATGCCGTATCGCGCGTTCGTAGCAGCGGGAGGCGACCATTGGACGTTCCAGCTCGGACGTGACCGGCTCAATTGGGGCGCGGGAACAACCGGCAACCTCTCGATCAGTGATACGTTCAAATACCATAACCTGGCTCGATTCACCTCATTCTCCGATAGATTCAAGTATACGTTCGTTACTTCGTTTTTCCCCCATCCATTGCACTACTTTGATGGGGTATACACGTACAAAACGATGACAATCAAGGAACCTGTTTTCAACGGCGATGGAACATTCAAAGAGTTTGTTGATAAAACCGTGCAGGTACCAGTTTATTACAACAATCAAACCGATGGCCCGCTCCTAGGTACAGGACAGGGAGATCTGCAGACTGGACTCTATATGTTCATGTCCCACCGTCTTGAGGGACGTCTTTTCAAGGATAAGGTTGGCTTGGCGCTCACTGAGAGCATCATGTATCAGAGTGAAGAGAATTACTTCGATCTGCGATTCCTCAACCCCGCTGGTATCTTCCACAGTTATTACATCCGTTCCAACTCGAATTCGATCCTCTCCCTTGAGCTTGATTACACACCCATCAAAGGCTTGAACCTCTATGTACAGGGGATTGTGGATGAATTCTCATTGCCGGGAGAGGACGTGCCAAGTGCCACAGTGTCCAACTACCCCGAGACGTTCGGCTTCCTCGGTGGTGCGAAGGGCGTGCTGCCGATGAGAGATATGGTTGGCCATGGATCGCTGGAGATTGCCTATACCGACCCGTACCTGTACCTGCGCTATGCACAGAATAACACGCCAAGTGCGGGCTCATATGATACGTATGGGCTCAACTATGTCGGCGTTATCAGGGAGTTCACCAATTCAAGCGATACTCGGTATAACCCGCAATTTCTTGGCTACACCTATGGAAACGATGCACTGGTTGTCAATCTCAACGCTGGGGTGAAACGCTATGGCAAATGGGCGGCATCAGCCAACCTCTTCTATATGGCCCATGGTACATTTGACATGTTCACCGTATGGAGTGAGGTTGGAGGATCAAAGCAACCGCTCGTCTCCTCTCCCACCAGCAATGGCGGTGATGCATTAGGCAACTACCTTGACAGTGGGTATGCGAGCCGGAACGCGGTCTCACACACCGTCGTTGCGGGGGTCAAGGGATCCTATCAATTCATCGACAGTGTTCGTGCCTTTGGCCAATTGGATTATATTACCGTCGCAAACTACAAGAATATTGCCGGCAAGAAGACACATGATGTGCAGTTGAGTCTGGGTCTTTCATACAGCATCTGATGTTGAAAAAGTGGCACCGACAACGTCGATCCCTCTCCCATGTCTGCTCTTGACATGGGGTGGGTCGTTGGCGTAGAGACAGGATGTGTTGGTATCGAAAGAAAGAAGCTATTGTATCATCTGTGATGATGCGCTTGATGCTCAAGAATTGGTAGTGAGGCTCTGTGCATGAAAACCCGCATTCTGCTGCTGTTGCTTATATCGATGGTCTTTAACGCATTGGGAGCAAGTCCTGCACCCACCCCTCGATCCATCCCGCTTTCATCTCCCGTCTACACCTATATGGATATTTTGTATCGAATTGAGGGATTGCCGTTGGCATCGTCATCTCGTCCATGGTCTGGGTGGGAAGCCTCAACGCTCTACTCTCGGATTGCTGATACGCAAACTCACCGGCAATTGCGGTCGGCTTTGTCAAGACAATTGGAAAAGGAATCGCCTGTATTCGCAGCGGATAGGATGCGGTACCGGATTTCCAGCACCTTCAACCTCGAGGGGTATGCACACACGAACCCCACCTTCTCAACCTCCCACGATTGGATACGCTCACTGGACCAGCGAGAGCCTTTTGCCCGCTTTTTCGTTGAGGCAGCACGTGGGGAGCACTTTTATTTTTCCACCTCGATTGATGTTGGAGTCTCGCCGGTGATGCGCCACGATGATAAGACCGAATCACTGTCCATCGGTGCATTTGATTCGAACGTTGATGTACATCAGGATGCGGTACGCTTTTCCAGCTATGTTCTGACAAACTTCCCATTTCCTATGCCTGACCTGCCTATTGGCGATTGGCCCCATGACTCACAGCTTTCGCTCGGTACCCAATGGTGGTCTTTGAGCATTGGTCGTGGACGATTGAAGTGGGGCAACGGGGTCAGTGGGGATCTCGTCATCGGAGACCATATCTCCAACCATCAGCACCTCAGCTTCTCGATCTTTGGCGATACATCAAAATTGCATCTACTCTATATTTTCTTGCCGAACCCTCTCGAGGAGTCGGTGCAACGGATCTTTCTCGCCCATCGCTTTGAATTCGAGTGTTTTAAGAAAGCAAGGATTTCCATCAGTGAGAACGTGATGTACAAAGGGCCTGAACCCATCATCAGGTACATGGACCCTACCTATGTCTACCACAATATCTACGATCGAACCCATCTCAATTCAATTGCCAGCATCGAGCTGGACTGGGCGATCCTACCGTCGATCTCCATGCATGGACAATTTGTCCTCGATCAGTACCAATTGCCTACCGAGTCGGATTATGAAGCCAATGCAATGGGATATTTGGTTAATCTCAGCTATAGTTGGCAACAACGACCAGGATACTGGACAGCGACAATCGAGTATGGATATACCGATCCGGTCCTGTATCGTCGAGATGGAGTTGATTTTCTCGTTGCTCGTGGTTTGAGCAATAACCATGGCGCTACCCGAATTGATTTCCTTGGATATTCTTGGGGGTCAGATGGACAGGTGCTCCAGGCTACCGGCTCGTACCTGCTTCCGAATATTCTGCAGGTCACCGGCTCTATCACGTTTCATCGACAAGGAGAATTGACATTCAAAGCTCCCCATCATAAAGGAGATGGGGCCGGTGATCCTGACAGCAATGCAGGCGCTCCCAATGTCAACGGACCAGCCCCATCAGGAGACAACCATACCGAGCGCGTGATATGTTCCCTCTCTTTTAGGTGGGAGACTCCACTTCCATCATTGGCTGTACATGGTCAGGTCGATTGGATTACCCGTTGGACCTATCATAAGCCATCGCACACACGCTCCGCTTCGAATGTTGACTTTCAGTTTACCCTTGGGCTTTCATACTCGTTCTGATCGTTGCATTGACAAGTCAATTTTTCAGGTTCTGGTGGGTTCTGCGTCATCCTGGGATGCTTTACTAACAGTTTTTGCATAGTTATCAAAAATCTGACCATACACATTTGCCAGAGCTGTGGTACAATACCCTCTACACTACCACTAGGAGGGTAATTTATGAAGAAACTGACTATCGTGCTTCTTGTTCTGATCCTTGGCGTGTCCATCTTTGCGCAGGGGACCAAGGATACAGCGCCTGCTGACGGCCGGCCGACGATTCGTCTGCTCACCGATGCCACTGGCATCGACGACAAGTCCTTCAACGCAGCAGCGTGGAGGGGCATCGTAGAATTCTATGGCGATACTGTCGAGAACCCGAAAAACCGTGGCAAGCTCTATGATGTGGTCACCGCACAGACCCAGGACATGTATATCCCGAACCTGCGCCAGGCATCCGACGAAGGCTATGACCTGATCATGGTCACCGGCTTCACCTGGGCCGATGCCCTCGGTGAGGTTGCCCCGCAGTACCCCAAGCAGAAGTACACCATCGTTGACGTCGACTGGGTCGGCCAGCCCAACGTCATGGAGTTCATCTACAGCGAGGAGCAGGGATCTTACCTGGTAGGATTGGCTGCGGCGCTGCAGGCAAAAGAAGATGGCATCGCCAACCCGCGCTTCGGTTTCATCGGTGGCGTACCCGGCGGCACCATCACCAAGTTTGAGATGGGCTATGTACAGGGCATCCGCTCCGTCTTCCCCAACGCCCCGATCTATGACTACTACGCCAACGACTGGGGCAAGCCCGAGCTGGCTAAGGCTCAGGCGAAGAACTGGTACGACATGGGCGTCTACTGCATCTTCAGCGCCGCCGGCGGCACCGGAAACGGCACCATCGCCCAGGCGAAGGAGTATCGGGCACAGGGCAAGAACGTGTGGGCGATCGGCGTTGACAGTGACCAGTATGCAGACGGTATCTACAGTGGAACCAAGAGCGCTGTACTGACTTCGATGCTCAAGCGTGTTGAGAACTCCTCTCTGATGGTCCTCGGCGCTGTCGCCGACGGCACCTTCAAAGGTGGGGTGGTCCAGATGGGCATGGCTGACGAAGGTGTCGGCTACTCTGCTGCCAACCCCGAGCTTTCACCGCGCGTGAAGGCAGCGGTCGACGCAGCCAAGGCTGACGTCATCAGCGGCAAGGTCAAGCTCTACAAGACCTACAAGGAAGCACTGGCAGCCGGTGCAGTCCCTGCAGGCCTTGCGGCATTGGACGACTGATCACAGACGAGTCGGCAGGGGACTGCCGGCTCTTCCCCTGTCCATCATCGGTGGACAGCGGAAGAGCAATCAACAAGGAGCCAGCGGTGAGTGAATATGCAATCGAGATGAGGGAGATCACCAAGACCTTCCCGGGCGTCGTTGCAAACGACAAGGTGACCTTGCAGGTACGCCCACGGGAGATCCACGCCCTGCTCGGAGAGAATGGAGCGGGAAAATCGACGTTGATGTCGATTCTCTTCGGCTCTTATAGCGCCGACAGCGGTCAGATCCTCATAGAGGGCAAGGAGGTGGTGATCAAGAATCCCAATGTCGCCACGGCCCTGGGCATCGGCATGGTCCACCAGCACTTCAAGCTGGTGCAGAACTATACCGTCACTGAGAACATCGTACTGGGGATGGAGCCGACAAAAGGAAGGCTTCTCGACCTTGGCCGTGCCCGTGAGCAGGTCGCCCGCCTCAGCGAACTCTATGGCCTCGCCGTCGATCCCGATGCCCTGATCGAGGATATCTCAGTAGGCCAACAGCAGCGCGTAGAGATCTTGAAGACCCTCTTTCGCAGTGCCAATATCATCATCTTCGATGAGCCGACAGCAGTGCTCACCCCCCAAGAGATCGATGAATTGATGGAGATCCTGAAGAAGTTGCGTAGCGAAGGCAAGACCATCGTCCTCATCACCCACAAGCTGAAGGAGATCAAGGAAGTGGCTGACCGCTGTACGGTCCTGCGACGAGGGCGCTACATCGGCACCGTTGACGTGGCCAACGTCAGCGAACAGGACCTTGCTGAGATGATGGTCGGCCGGGCTGTGCGATTTGAGATCGACAAGCCTGAGCAGCAGGCCGGTGAGGTGGTCCTCAGCCTTTCGGGGGTGGAGGTCGTCGACTCCGGCGGGGTGGTGAAGGTCAAGGACCTGAGCCTTGATGTCCACAGCGGAGAGATCGTTGGCATCGCCGGCGTCGATGGCAATGGGCAAAGCGAGCTATTGGGGGCCATCACGGGCCTATTGCCACTCTCCAAGGGCTCGATCATCCTCGATGGCAAGCCGATCGAGCAGTACACCATCCGCGAGCGGATCGAAGCTGGGATGGGGTACATCCCCGAAGACCGGCAGAAGTACGGCCTGGTGGCCGACTTCTCGATCGCTGAGAACAGCGCACTGAAAAACTACTATCATCCGATCTATCAGAAGAAGTTCGGCCTGCTCGACTATGCGGCGATGGAGCGTGAGGCGACCAGCCTGATCGAGCAGTTCGATATCCGTAGCGCCGAAGGGGCTGCAACCAAGGCCGGAAGTCTTTCGGGTGGCAACCAGCAGAAGGTAATCGTCGCCCGTGAGATCTCGCTCTCGCCAAAGGTTCTCATCGTGGCCCAGCCGACCCGTGGCCTTGATGTCGGGGCGATCGAGTACATCAGAAAGCGGATCATCGAGGAGCGGGGCAAGGGGAGGGCGATCTTGTTGGTCAGCTTCGAACTTGATGAGATCATGAACCTCTGTGACCGGATCGCCACCATCAGCAAGGGACAGATCGTCGCGGTGAACCGCCACGATGAGGTGGATGAGTATCAGATCGGCTTGATGATGGCAGGCAGCAGGACGGAGGTCGCACAATGAGCACAACACGCAAACGACTGAGTGAAAGCGACGGCTTTGTCTCCGTTCTCGTGGTCTTGATGGGTTTTTTGGTTGGGACTATCCTCGTCGCCCTGGTGGGAAAGAACCCCCTCAATATGTACAAGGCCCTCTTTCAGGCACTCAGCGGCTACAATATCGACAACGGACGGATGAATATCCGCTACGTTGCCGAGACTCTCAACTACTCGGTGCCCTTCATCCTCTGCGGCCTGTCGATGGGTTTTGCCAAGCGCGTTGGGCTCTTCAATATCGGAGGGGAGGGGCAGTACATCATGGGCTTGACCCTGGCGCAGACCGTTGCGTTGCTGGGGCCGCAGGTTGTAGTGCTGCACTGGGTCCTCGCCATCGCCGCCGCTGTGCTTGTCGGCTCGCTCTGGGGTGGCATCGTCGGCATCCTGAAGGCCAAGTATGAGGTCAGTGAGGTCGTCTCGACGATCATGCTCAACTACGTCGCCCTCTATCTGTCGCGAATCATCTGCCTACAGCTACCAGGGGCGACGACCTACAAGACAGCGAACTTTCCCAAGACAGCCTTGATCGAGAACACCTTCTTCCAGCAGATAACCCGCAACTCCCTGCTCAACAACGGTATCTTCATGATGGGCATAGCGGTCATCATCTACTGGTTCATCATGGAGAAGACCAGCCTCGGCTACGGCATGCGGGCAACTGGCTTCAACAAGGAAGCGGCGCGGGCCAGCGGGATCCCGGTGGTCAAGTCAATCTCGATCTCGATGGCCATCAGCGGCGCCTTCGCGGGCCTAGCCGGTGGCATCGTGGCACTGGGGTCGTTCAAGTATGGACGGGTCCTCGCCGGGATGGACAACTACGGCTTCGATGGCATCGCAGTGGCCCTGGTCGGCAACTGCACCGCCTTGGGCACCACCCTCGCAGGCCTGCTCTTTGGCTTGTTGAAGAACGCCCAGGCCTTGATGCAGGGCAAGCAGATCCCCAAGGAGATCACCTTCATCATCCAGGGCCTGATCGTCATCTTCATCGCCTTGCGATCGGCGTTGAAGCTCTATCAGCAGTTCCTTGACAAGCGACAGCTTCAGAAGGAGGTAGGAATACAATGACCATGATCCTCGGAATGCTCCCCTCCATCTTGATGATCGTCGCCCCGATCCTGATAACCGCAATCGGCGGTATGATCTGTGAGAAGTCAGGGGTAGTCAACATCGCCCTTGAGGGCTTGATGGCCATCGGGGCGTGTACGGCCGCAGCTGCCCACGTATTGATGGAGGGCAGTGGCATGAACCACTCCCTCTCCCTCTTTCTCGCCTTGGCGATGGGCTTGGCAGCAGGCGGCCTCTTCAGCCTCATACACGCCGTTGCGGCGATCAACCTCAACGCCGACCAGACAATCAGCGGGACGGGTATCAACCTCTTGGCCAATGGTGTGACGATCTTCGCCAGCCAGATCCTCTTCAGCGCCGACCGGACCCGGGAGTTTCGCATGGGCATGCAAACCGATGCCCTGGGAATTTACCCGACCGCCTACATCGCGCTCGTAGTGGTGATCCTCTCTTGGTTCATCCTCTACAAATTACCCTTTGGCATGCACCTCAGGGCCTGCGGCGAGCACCCAGGAGCCGCTGAGAGCGTCGGTATCAACGTCAAGCGGATGCGGTACTGGGCAGTGGTGGCCAGCGGCGTGCTCGCCGGTCTTGCCGGCGGATGCGTCGTGCTGACACAGACGATCCAGTATACCTCCAATACGATCAACGGACGAGGATTCATCGCCTTGGCGGCGGTGAGCTTCGGGCGGTGGAGCCCGCTTGGGGTCACCGGGGCAGCGCTGCTCTTCGGAACCGCCCAGGCGTTCTCGATCATCGCCAACAATATCCCGGCTCTGCGGGTCCTGCCAACCGAGGTCTTCAATATTCTCCCCTATGTGGTGACCCTCGCCGCCCTCGTCCTCTTCAGCGGCAAGAACTACGCCCCGCGTTCGGCAGGCCTTCCCTATGAGAAGGGGGCCAGCTGATGACCGCCCATAACCGTGCCAAGAAGGGAGAGATCGCCTCAGTGGTCCTCGCCCCAGGCGACCCGAAGCGGGCGACGGTGGTGGCCGAGCGCTACCTCAGCGATTGGGCTCTGGTCAGCGATGTGCGGGGGATGAACGCCTACACCGGTCTCTTTGAAGGGGAACTGGTATCGGTGATGGGCACAGGTATGGGAGGTCCGTCGGCAGGGATCTACTACCACGAGCTTTTTACTGCGTACGATGTGAAGACAATCATCCGCATCGGCACCTGTGGAGGGCTCAAGCCCCAGATTGAGGTCGGGGACTTGGTGGTGGCGTTGACCGCTTCCACCGACTCCAACTGGGCTCATCAGTACAATCTGATGGGGACGCTGAGCCCGGTGTGTGACAGCGCACTCCTCTTTGATGCCATGGCTCTCGCTGGCGAGCGCGCCATCCCGATCCATGCGGGGATGGTCTTCTCCAGCGATCTTTTCTCATCATACAACGCCCTCGGTGAGGAGAGCTGGAAGGCGTGGGCCCGCCTTGGGGCCCTTGCTCAAGATATGGAGACCTACGCCCTCTATGCCACCGCCGCGTGGTGTGGCAAGCGAGCTCTCTCGATCTTGACGATGACCGACAGCTGCACCAGCGGCAGTGGATTTGGGCCTGAGATGCGTACCGTCGGTCTCTATCCGATGATCGAGCTCGCCCTCGCCCTTGCGAGCAGGAGCGTATGATGGACTTTCTTTTTGCGATGGAGCATCGCTTTGCGTGTAAGCGCTACGACCAGAGTCGACCGCTGACCAATGAGCAGATCGATTTGATCCTCAACTACGGCCGTCTCACCCCTACCTCCTTCGGCCTGGAGCTATGGGCTTTCCATGTGGCTATTGGCTCTGAGATGAAAGAGCGGCTCTATCGGGCATGCTTTGAGCAGGAGACGGTCCTGACCAGCGCGATGACGATAGCGCTTGTGGTGCGTACCGCCCCCTATGCCGACCCTGACGGGCCGTGGGTTCGTGAGCGTGGATCGCGCTTTCCCGGAAGCCTGGACTTCTTTGTAGAGGACTACCGCCCCTACCATACGTTCCTTGCCCAAGAGGGGCGCATCGATTGCTGGCTGCGCAGCCAAGGCTACCTTGCCGTGGCCAATATGATGAGCGGGGCGCGTACCTTGGGCATCCAAAGCTGCGCTATCGAGGGCTTTGATGAAAGCCAGGTCCTCGATGCCTTGGGCATTGAACCTGGGCACTGGCAGGTCTCCTTGTTGGCGAGCTTCGGCTACAGCGCAGAAGAGGAGCGGCCGAAGATCCGCCTCGCACTGTCGGACCTAGTCACCTACCACTAAGGCAGGGCAGCCAGAGCGCGGTCCATCAAGCTCCAGAACCAGGGAATGTCGATCGATTCGGCGACGGAGATCGGCTTTCCTTGCGCAACTTTGACAGTCTTGCCGTAGGAGGGCCCATCTAGGGTGACCACATCGACAGGCCAGTGGGAGAGCGCCACCTTGGTGGGGTCAGCGAGGTAGGCGATGCACAGCGGATCGTGCATCTGCGGCTCTCCCTGCCCACGCTTGGTATAGTTGGCGGTATAGCTGTCCATACAGGCGACAAAGACCTCATTGCATCTCCCCGGTCGAGTCCGGTACGAATCAAGGCGGGTGGGGCTGAGGGTGACGGTGCGGGTGCAGTCGAGGCTGAAGAGGACGATGTTCGCCCCACTGGCAAAGACGATCTTCGCGGCCTCCGGGTCGGCGTAGGTGTTGAACTCCGCCTCGCTTGTGACGTTGCCCCGGGAAAAGGATCCACCCATGATGACAAAGCCCTTTGCCAGCTCTGCAAGACGCCTCTCCCGCTGTATGGCGATGGCGAGGTCGGTCAATGGGCCGACACTGACGATCGTGATCTGGTGGGGGTTGTCCATCACCAGGGCGATCATCGCATCGATGCCGCTGGCCTCTTGGGCCTTCTGGCGTACCCGCTTCTCAAAGACCGGGCCATCAAGGCCGCTTTCGCCGTGGAAGTCTCCTGCCTCCACCCTCGCCCGTACAAGCGGGGCGCTGCTGCCGGCGTAGACCGGACAGGTGAGGCCGCTGACCTCGGCGATGTTCAGCGTATTCTCCAAGGTCCTATCCAGGCCTACATTGCCTGCGGTGGCAATGAGCGCCTCGATACGGATCTCACTGAGCCCTGCAGCAAGAAAGATGGCCACTGCGTCATCGAGGCCGGTGTCGACGTCGAGGATGATTCGTTCCATAGCTACTCCCCATAGAAGATTGGTACCTTGCATACTACCAAGCTCTGAACACTGATGCAACGAATAGTGGTTACGCGTTGCGATAGTGTGGTATCATCGGCTCATGAGAATCATACAGACAGCAGTCGGACCCAATGAGGTCCCCCTTACCGGATACCTGCAGGACATCACCGCCAACGGTGGCATTCGCAACATCCGACCATCGCTGGTTGTCCTGCCCGGAGGTGGGTACCGCTATCGATCTGAGCGCGAGCGCGATCCGGTGGCGTTGCACTTCCTTTCCCAAAGCTACAACGTCTTCATCCTCGACTACTCAACCGGCGAAGAGGCAGCAGCGTTGAATCCTCTGTTGGAGATCAGCGGAGCCCTCATCAAGATCCGTGAGCACGCTCTTGCCTGGATGTGTGACCCGACCCGGGTGGCGGTCATCGGATTTTCCGCAGGAGCCCACCTAGCCGCCTCCATCGGAATTCTGCACGATCATCCAAAGGTGACCTCAGTTCAGAAGGTAGTCGACCAGAACAACCGCCCCGATGCCCTGATCCTCTCCTATCCGGTGATCAACGACCACCAAGGCAGCCTTGATTTGGTAAGCGGCATGGATGCAGAGCTGAGGCAGTTGATGTTGCTCGACCGTCACGTAACTGAGACGGCGAGCCCCGCCTTCATCTGGCATACGATGACCGACTCAGCGGTTCCGGTTGAGAACACACTGGATCTCATCAAGGCCTATCGCAAGGCGAAGGTAGCGTGCGAGGCCCACCTCTTCGAAAGTGGGGCGCATGGGCTGTCGATGTGCACCGAGGAGGTGGGGACCCCACACCCCGGTGCCCGTCAATGGGTCGATCTTGCCACCAACTGGCTGAACAGTCGCTTTCACCACAGCCTATAGGCTCTTGGCCATCCCCTCAGCGGCTCGAATTCCACTGGCCCAGGCGCCGGTGATGCCGCGGCTGGTGCCGGCTCCGTCGCCGGCGAACCAGATCTGCTCAGTCACCCGGAAGTGCTCGTCGAGGTAGGCGGGCTTGTTGGCGTACAGCTTGATCTCAGGGTAGTACATGATCGTGGAGGGGTGGAGGACTCCCGGTACGATGGTGTCGAGGTTCTTCATCGCCTTCCAGATCGCCCTGAGGATCTTTGCCGGGATGGCCAGGGAGATGTCGCCGGGACAGCAGGAGCGCAAGGTCGGCTCAAAGTCAAAGAGATCGTCGCTGAAGGACGCCTCCTTGCTGCGCGTTCCGAGGCGGAAGTCGCCGACACGCTGCATCAGTGGCTTGCCGCCGCCCATCAACGCTGCCTGCAGGCCCAGGTTCTCGGCAAACGCCTGCCCGCTAGCCAGCGGGGCAGTGAAACGCACGGTCTTGAGCATCGCGAAGTTGACCAAGCCGTTGTCATGGCGGCTGTCCGGGGCGAAGGCATGCCCATTGACCGAGTACCACTGATCGCCACGGCTGGTGGCGTAGCGCTCACGCACGACATGGGCATTGCCGCTGTTGGTGCAAAACGTACGTACCTTGTCAGGGAAGTAGAACTTGGGATCATAGTAGTCGCGGACGATCGGGTAGTGTTCGATCCGCGTCTCCACACGGATGCCGATGTCGACGATGTTGTCGATGAATGGGATCGAGAGCGAGTGCATCAGATCTTGCAGGAAGTTGAAGCCCTTGCGCCCGGGGGCGACCAGAAGGCGCTTGTAGCCGATCTCCCGCTTTTCGGTGGTGATGAAGCTCCCTTCTTGGTTGACGCGCTCCATCGCCTCGCCGAGGGCAAGCTCGACACCCAGCTCTTCTAGACGAGCGAGGAGCTCCTTGATCAAGAGCAGGC
This sequence comes from Spirochaetales bacterium Spiro_03, assembly GCA_001603105.1. GTDB lineage: Bacteria > Spirochaetota > Spirochaetia > Sphaerochaetales > Sphaerochaetaceae > Sphaerochaeta. Next base: position 26,956 of record LVBE01000085.1, on the reverse strand, counting down.
CGCCATCGGTGCCGAGGTGGGTCTGCTTGATCTCCAAGAGGGTGCAGCCAAGGCGCTCGGCTCGTTTTTGGTAGACTTCAATGTTGCTTTTGGGCATGATTGAGGGCGCAAGAAATGCAATGACCTGGCTCAGGTAGTGGTTTGCTGCCTCTTCACTCCAATACTCGGTGGGAAAGCCGATGGGGTAGGTGAAGTTCATCTTGCAGTCATTGCGCATGCCGCCGGTTGAGAACTTTTCCCGGTCGAGGATCAGGATGGAGAGGTTGGGGTTGGCTTGTTTGAGGGTGAAGGCAGCGGCCATGCCGGCCGGTCCGCTTCCAACAATGATGACGTCGTAGCTTTGCACAGGTGCTCCTCCAAGAAGTTCTGGAAAGGGGCTCCCTTTCCAACCAATTATCCTCATTGTGGGCCCTTTGGTAAAGCCCTTGCAAGCTGCGCTCTTGCACCCCCATCCCTTTGGTGGTATTAATCCAAGATAGGAATGGTAGGAGGGAATCGATGTTCATGAGCACCAAGCAAGCAGCTGCCAAATGGGGTATCAGTGAGCGACGAGTGCGTGTACTCTGCTCCCAGGGGCGTGTCGATGGGGCGATCCAGAGCTCCTGGGCGTACCTCATCCCCCACGATGCTGCCAAACCCGGTGATGGGCGCTCCCTCAGGGGCCTTTGGCAGGCGCAGGTGAGCGTGGGCACTGAGGCGCTGGAGCACCTACAGCTCTACCGCGCAGCGGATGTTGCCACCCTGCAAGATCGATGTGCCAAGGCCGTCGACCACTTCGTCGTCGCAAGCCTCTCGGTTGCCTCGATCGACCTCAGCGTCGCCGAGCTTGCTGCCATGGCAGCAGGATCATTTGTTCCTGCCCACGCACTGTCAACCCACCTCTTGGCCCTGCATATGAGATCGACCATCCTCTCCATGGCTCGCTCATCGACGATGGGCGCGCAGCCGCTACGGATGAGCGTACATGCACTCACCCTGCTGTACAGCCAGCTCTCTCTGGGCTTGGATGATGATCATGGCCGCCTGGTGGGCGACAGCGCTGATCTAGAGGCGCTCTTCATCCAGGATGAGCAAACGTTCATAGGCCAGCATCCGCTTCGACGTGCCCTCTTTCTCTACGCCGAGGTGCTGCGATTGGCTCCCTATCACCACCACAATGGCCTTCTTGCCGCCCTCGTCTACGCGCGCGTCATGATCGAGGCAGGGTGGCCCCCGGTCTTGGTAAGTATCGGCCGAGTCGACGAACTGAAAGCTGCTCTGGTGATGACCAAGCGGCGAGGCAACTACCTCGCTCTGATCACCTTGGTCAGCGAAGCATATGAGGAACTAGGACTATGAGAAAGCTCTTCAGGCATGCAACGATCGTTGACGGTACAGAGCGAAGCCCATACTGCGCCGACGTGTTGGTTGAAGGAGGTACCATTGCCGCCATCGGGCGACTAGGGGAGATCCAGAGCGAGCGAGTCTTTGAATGCCGCGATTTGATCCTTGCCCCCGGCTTCATCGATATCCATGCCCACAGCGACGTCCACGTCCTCTCCAACCCGGTGATGGGTGCCAAGATCGCCCAGGGCATCACCACTGAATTTGGGGGCAACTGCGGGATCGGGGTCTTCCCCTCTGTCGGTGACGACTCGCTGGCCGCCGAGGTGCTCGGTTCTGCTTCTTTCCACCATTGGCCCTCTTTTGCTGCATACAAGGAGGCGTGGTACCGCTCAGGGGGCGGGGTGAACATGGGTTTCTTCCAAGCCCATGGGCCGCTGAGGCAGATGGTTCTGGGCAGTCAGAGCGCACAGAAGGCGAATGCGAGACAGACCGACGAGATGGTTGGCCTGCTACGCCAGAGCCTTGAAGAAGGGGTGTGGGGACTCTCCACCGGTCTCTACTATGAGCCGTGCTACAGCGCTTCAACCGATGAGCTGGTTGCCTTGGCCCAAGCCACAGCCGACTATGGGCGGCTGTTGGCAGTGCACCTACGCTGTGAGGGCAACAAGGTCGTTGAGAGCCTTGATGAGATGATCGCAGTGGCCCGAAAGAGCGGGGTGCGGCTACAGATCAGCCATCTGAAGGCGGTGGGGGTGCACAACCAGCGCCTGGTCGATGAGCTCTTGCTCCGCATCGATCGGGCAACGGGAGAAGGGCTTGACATCGGTTTTGACCAGTACCCGTACCTGTGGGGTTCCACCTCCCTCTTCTCCCTGCTGCCGCCACAGTACCTTGCCTACGATCGCCACACTCTGAAGCGTATGCTCGCCGATCGCTCAGAGCGTGATCAGATGCGGGCCTTGATGGAGGAAGGGCAGGGATGGGATAGTATCGTCGGGCTCGTCGGCTTTGACGACATCACTCTCCTGTCGCTGCCTACTGCTTCACACTATGAGAAGATGAGCCTTGCCACCATCGCCCAGATGCGAAGCCAAGACCCATACGAGGCGCTCTTTGACCTTTTGCAAGACGCCGAGGGGGCGACGGTGATGGGCGATGTCACCCAAAGCGAGGAGAGCCTTACCAGGATCATGAGTCATCAAAGGATGTGCTTTGGCAGCGATGCCCTCTACAGTAGCCCATCTCCCCATCCACGCTCCTACAATGCTGCCCTACACCTCATCGGCCGCTACGTCAACGAAACGCATACCCTCTCGATCGAGGAGGCCGTGGCTCGGCTTACCGCTCAGAGCGCCAAGCGTCTGGCTCTGGTGGGCCGCGGCCTCATCGCCGAGGGGTATAAGGCGGATCTGGTGCTCTTCGACCAGCGACGCCTCGACTCAAGCGTGGCTGTGGGCGAGGGCAGCCAAAGCCCCCTTGATGTGGTGATGGTCAACGGGGAGGTCGCCTTGGAGCGCGGCTGTGTGGTGGGGACGACGAGCGGACGGCTACTGGTCCCGCTCACTGGGTATAGCGGGTAAGAAAGCGCCGGGTCCGCTCCATGGCCGGCTCATTGAAGAGCCGCTCAGGGGCCCCTTCCTCAACGATGAGCCCCTCATCCATGAAGATGACGCGGTCACTGATGTCTCGGGCGAAGGCCATCTCATGGGTGACGACGATCATGGTCATCTTCTCCTTGGCAAGGTCCTTGATGACCTTCAGGATCTCAACGGTGAGTTCCGGGTCCAGGGCACTGGTCGGCTCATCGAAGCAGAGCACGGTAGGGTTCAAGGCCAGGGCGCGGGCGATGGAGACGCGCTGCTGCTGACCTCCTGAGAGGTGGCAGGGGTAGGCGCCCTCCTTCTCCTCAAGGCCCATCTTGGCTAGAAGCAGGCGGGCCGTCGCCGTCGCCTCTGCTTTGCTCTTGCCCAGTACATTGATCTGTGCTTCGGTGATGTTGCGCAGCACGCTCATATGGGGAAAGAGGTTGAAGTTCTGGAAGACCAGGCCGAGCTTGAGGCGGATCTCCTTGAGCGTGCGGGCATCGGCATATTGAACCGTCTCTCCCTCACTCTTGGCCATCGTCATCGAGCAGACCTCGATGCGTCCGCTGTCGATCCGCTCAAGCTGGGTCAGGCAGCGCAGCAAGGTGGACTTGCCGCTGCCCGAGGGACCGATGATGGAGAGCACCTCGCCCTCATTGAGGGTGAAGCTGATACCCTTGAGCACCCCCAGTTCATCAAAGTTCTTTGTTACGTTCTCTACAGTGATGATGCCCATCTGCCGCTCCTTCAGTGGTAGTAGTCCAGCTTCTTCTCTAGCCAGTCAAATGAGCGGGAGACAACGCCGTTCATGATAAAGTAGAAGAGGCCGGCGATGACGATCGGGGTGGTGGAGAACTGCCGCGCCGATGCGCTTTGGGCTACTCGGAAGAGCTCGGCAACCCCGATGGTCTGGGCAAGGGCGGTATCCTTGACCAGCGTGATGACTTCGTTGCCCATCGCCGGGATGATGCGCTTGACGACCTGCGGGACGATGATGTGGGTGAAGGTGTGCGCCTTTGAGAAGCCGAGGACGAGGCTTGCCTCCCATTGGCCGATCGGGATCGATTGGATTCCCCCGCGGTAGATCTCGGCAAAATATGCGGCGTAGTTGATGACAAAGCCGATGATCACGGCGGTAAAGCGGTCGTAGGAGGCGCCGAAGAGGTAGTACGGTCCAAAGTAGACGAAGAGCAGTTGCAGGATCAGGGGGGTGCCACGCATGATCATGATATAGATGTTGACCAAGGAGCTGACGAGGCGGTTGCCACTCATGCGCCCACGGGCGACCACTGCCCCAAGGGGCACTGAAAAGAGCAACGTCAGGGCAAAGATCTTGAGGCTGGTCAAGGTTCCTACCAATAGTAGCGGCAACAGGTTACGCACAGATGACTCCTACAGACGAAAAACGGGGAGCGATACGCTCCCCGCCATCATACACACTTCTTCAATTGCCGACAACGGTGTTGTCCACACCAAACCACTTGACGGCGATGGCGCCAAGGGTGCCGTCATTGTGCATCGCAACCAACTGTTCCCACACAGCATCTGCCAGCTTCTGGTCTCCCTTGCGAAAGCCGATGCCGTAGTCTTCAGGGGCCAGTTCCTCGGCTAGGATCCTGAACGCCTTGCCGCTGCGGCGGATATTGTCGGTGGCGACCGTCACGTCAACGACCAGGGCGTCAATGCCGCCGATCTCAAGGTCCATGAGGCCGGTCAGGTTCTCCTTGAACTCGACAAATGACTTGACTGAGGCTTTGAATGATGGTGAGTCGTCGATCGCCTGGCTTGCCGACGATCCTGCCTGGTAGCCCACGGTCTTGCCGGCCAGGCTTGCCAGTGTGGTGTAGGGGGCGTCCTCGCGCACGACGACCACCTGGGCGTTGTGGATGTAGGGAGGGGAGAAGGTCATCGCGGCTTTGCGCTCGTCGGTGATGGTGAAGCCGTTCCAAATGCAGTCGATATTGCCGGTATTGAGCTCCTGCTCCTTGGCGTTCCAGTCGATGGGCTGAAGCTTCAGCTCGACGCCCAGGCGCCGGGTCACCTCTTTGGCGAGGTCGACATCGAAGCCCACGATCTCGCCCTTCTCATCACGAAAGCCCATCGGCGGGAAGCTGTCATCGAGCCCCATGACAAAGCGGCCCTTCTTCATGACCTTCTCTAACGAGGTGTCGACCCCTGGCTTCTGTTCCTTCGAACCGGCTGCATAGACCAACGATCCGGCGACAAGCATAATCAACAGCGCTGTGAACAATCGTTTCATACCTTACTCCTCTCAGATGGACTTTTCCCGGATTGTACATGGTTATGTAGATAATTACCAGTATCATTGCATAAATATTCACATTGATGCATACCGGATGTTTGGATGGACAGGTAGTGTCCTGTGCACTACTGACAAATGGCCCGCTTCATGGTAGGCTTTGCAAAGCATGAAGAAATCGGGTGAAGACTATCTGGAGGCAGTGCTGCAGATCAACGAGGAGAGTGGACGCGTCAGGACCACCGACGTGGCCAACCGCCTCGGTGTCTCCAAGCCGAGTGTGAACCGAGCCATGAAGGTGCTCGCCGCCGACGGATATATCGAACAGCAGACGTACGGGGAGATCCACCTCACCGAGAAGGGGAGGCTGAAGGCGGCGCAGGTGTACTTTCGCCACAAGACGCTGACAAGTTTCTTCATCGATGTGCTCGGTGTCGACGCAGTAACCGCCGAGGAGGATGCGTGCCTCATCGAGCACGATATCTCGTCGGTCACGATGGAAAGGCTGGCTTCATTCCTGCGCGAGTATCTACAGACAGATACGTAATATAGGATGATTTTATCATCTGACAGCCATTCTTGACCTCTGACACAAAAAAACGTACAGAAAGGCAAAACCTTATCCTTGCGAAATCTCCAGTTAGGGCTGACACTTAAGGGAGAAAGACTGTAAGGAGGTCTACGTTATGAAAAAGACATTAGTAGTGTTGTTGCTTATCTCGATGTTGCTTCCTCTCTCGCTTTTTGCGGCAGGAACCAAGGAGGCGAAGGTCGATGAGAGCAAACCGGTGACCATCGAGTATTGGACCCACGAGGACCTTGCCCGAACCGAGTTGGAGAATGAACTGATCGCCCAGTTCATGAAGGAGAATCCGAACATCACGGTCAAGCGGACGACCACCAGTGCCACCAAGCTCATCGAGCTGGTCCAGACGGCATTTGCGGCCAACCAGGGACCGGACATGTTCAACCTCCCGATCGAGAACGAGTATGCCTACATCACCAACGGGCGCGTGGCGCCGGTGGACTACAAGGCAGCCGGCTACAAGGACAAGAACGACCTGATCGCCAAGTACATGGACAGTGTATTGGACACCGTCACCTACGAAGGAGAGGTCTACGGCCTTCCCCTTGAGCTGACCAACTGGTCGATCTACATCAACAAGAAGGTCTTCCGCTCCGCCGGCCTCGATCCTGAGAAGGACTATCCCAAGACATGGGAAGAGATGGCTGACGTCAGCGAGAAGCTCGTCATCCGTGACGGTGACATCTTAGTTCGCCGTGGCTTTGACTTCCGCTATCCGTACTACCTGACCTTCTTCGTGCCGATGGTCGAGCAGCTCGGTGGCGACCTGCTCTCCGCTGACGGCAAGAAGGCCATCATCGGCGACGAGGCGTGGATCAAGGCGCTGAAGTTCATGCAGGAGTGGGGACCCTCGGGGCGCAACCTCGGCTCTCCAACCTACAAGAATGCCCGCCTGATCTTCGATCTGGACAACAACGACATCGCCATGGCCCACACCGGTCTCTATCAGCAGGGACGTATCGAGAAGGACAACAAGGCGTTCTTCGACAGCCGTGAGTGGATGGTCGTTCCCTTCCCGACCTTCAAGGATGCTGTGCGTGATGTCGCAGCCTGCTACTATGGACACTTCTTCATGGTCAACGCAGACAGCGATCCGGCAGTACAGAAGGCTGCCTGGAAACTCGCTGCTTTCATGCTCGCCCACGGTGAGGACTACCTGACCCGCGGTGGCAACATCATCCAGCCGACCAAGGCCCTCTTTGAGAGCGATACGCTGAAGAACATGCCCTACAGCCAGGTCTTCATCGACGATATGGCCCGTGCGCACATGGTCTACTACGGAGAGGATTCCGCCCAGATCCAGACTCAGATCCGCTATGCGGTTGAGTCGGTCATGCTCAGTGGCGTCAGCCCGGAGAAGGCCCTTGCCACCCTGCGCGCTGGGGTGCAAGAGATCATCGACGAGCGCTAAACATTCGGTCAATGGCGGTCCTAACACTAGGGCCGCCATCTCTTGAAGAATCGCAGGAGTCAACTATGGGCAACAAGAAGTATAAAGGAATTGAAAAAAAACAGGCCAGATGGGGGTTCATCTTCGTGCTGCCTGCGATGCTCTTCTTCTCGCTATTCAACTTCTATCCGATCTTGAATGCATTCTATACGAGTTTTTTCGACAAACGGGCACTCTCACGCCGTGCCCCGAAGTTTATCGGCCTGGGCAACTATGAGCGGCTCTTCAGGCTCTCGACTGCAGGCAACCCGCTCTCCTTCTATAACAGCCTCAAGGCCACATTTATTTTCACCTTAGGGACCTTCATTCCCCTCTTGGTCATGAGCCTCTTGCTTGCGGTGCTGGTCAGCTACCTGAAGAACGGGCGCGTCAAGAAGTTCCTGCAGATCTCATACTATGCGCCGGCGGTCCTCTCAAGCGTCGTCGCCGCCACGATCTGGATGATCATCTTCGATCCGCGTGGGCTTGGCAACCAGTGGGTGAACACATTGTTCAACACCCCAGGGGTCGACCACCGTTGGCTTGTCGATCCGACGATGGAACGGCTGTCGACGATGGTGATCTACTTTTGGAAGTACATCGGCTATTTTGTGATCCTCTTCATCACCGGCCTGGCCTCGATTCCTCCGACGCTCTATGAGGCGTCGTTGATCGATGGGGCGAACAAGAACCAGACCTTCTGGCGCATCACGCTGCCACTGCTCAAGCCGACGGTGGTCCTCGTCTCGGTCATGTCGATGTTGCAGTGCCTGAAGACCTTCTCCACCCAGTACATGATCTACACCAACGGCGCCCCACGGGCGGCGATCAACGTCATAACCTTCAACATCTACGTCACCGGCATCCAGGAGCAGTACCTCTCCCGAGCCAGTGCGATGAGTGTCGTACTCTTTGTGTTGATGATGCTTTTGACCCTCTTGCAGTTCAGAGCGACCAAGAGCGAGAACGTGGACTACTGAGGAGGCGATGATGTTGATCGAACGAAGACAGATACTGAAGAACACACTGGTGTGGGCGGTGTTGGGCATCATGCTTCTCTTTACCTTGGTGCCAATCCTCTTCATGGTCGTCAGTTCAATGATGACCAGCCGTCAGATCCTACGGATGCCGTTCTCCTGGATCCCGGAGGGAATCCACTGGCCGAACTTCACTAAGGCCATCAAGGGGACCGACAACAACTATATGTACCTGCGCAATATCCTCAACAGCCTCATCGTCAGCTCGACGGTTGCTGTGACTACGGTCGGACTTGCATCACTGACTGGCTATGGACTTGCCAAGTTCAACTTCCGCGGGCGCAATACCGTCTTCATGATGATCATGGGGACGATGATGATCCCGTTTGAGACAATCATGATCCCGCTGTACATGGTGGTCATGCTGCTGAGGATCCAGAACACCTACCTAGGATTGATCTTGCCCTTCCTCGTCAGCGCCTTCGGCATCTTCCAGATGCGCCAGTACCTGACGACCTTCCCCACTGAGTTCCTTGACGCAGCCCGCGTCGACGGGATGGGGGAGTTCGGCATCTACGCCAAGATCGTGCTGCCCAACTGCAAACCAGTCATCGCAACGCTCTCGATCCTCGCTTTCCGCAGCCAATGGGATAACCTGTTGTGGCCGCTGTTGGTCAGCCAGAACGAGAAGATGAAGACGATCCCCCAGTACATCTCGATGTTCGCTGACGAGAAGTACACCGATGAGGGAGCGATGATGGCAGCAGCTCTCATAGCCAGCCTGCCGATGTTCATCCTCTTCATGAGCTTGACCAAGTACTTCCTCGGGGGAGCGGCGGTCTATGAGTCACGAAAGGGTTAGCATGCACGACCACATCGCAACAGCTCGGCCGACGTGGCACGATGATCGAATCGGCTCTCAGACCTCGCTCTTTCTCTTTGACCTCGGCGGTGTCGTGGTCAAGGACATTGCGATGCTCGATGCCATCGCCGCCCGCTTTGGCCTCGATCCGGTCCAGCTGAAGATCGACTACCGCCACTATGAATTTCCCCTGATGGAGGGCTTCATCGCCGAAGACGCCTATTGGCGGCGCCTGTGTGACCACCACGCTCTTACGGTATCGGACAACCCCTTTGCCACTGCCTTTCGCCCTCGCCTCAACGACGAGGTGGTCACCCTCATCAAGGCGCTGAGGCAGAGAGGAAAGCGGGTTGTCTGTGCCTCCAATACCTTTGACAGCCATTGGCAGATCATGCGTCAGATGGGAGTTCTAGACCTCTTTGATGCGACGTACGCAAGCCACCTGCTCAACGCTGCAAAGCCCAAGGAGCGCTTCTGGCACTTGATCCTCAACGCTGAGGGCTGTGATGTAAGTGAGGCATACTTCATCGATGACACAGCGGAGAATGTCGCCGCCAGCAGGGCGATGGGCATTGCCAGCCTGCTCTATCGCGACGAGGAGCATATCAGTGCGAGCGAGCGCCTTGAGTCAGCCTTCGCCCCATTGGCCCTCTAGGGTACCCCCTTCGTCACGGAACTGGGTAGGGGTCTTACCGGTGAAGCGTTTGAAGATCTTGGCGAAGTACCCAGGGGTAGGGAAGCCGCAGGCGAGGGCGACCTCGGCGATGTTCTTCGTCGGGTTGGCCATCAGCGCGACGCTCTTGTTGATCCTCCACGCATTCAGGTACTGAAGGAAGTTCAAGCCAGTGACCTCCTTGAAGAGGCGCGAGAGGTGGCTCTCCGACAGCTCAAGATACGATGCCGCCTCCTGTAGTCCAACTGGGTTTGCATAGTTCGCCCCAATGTAGGTGATCGTGGCATCGATGACGTGGTTTCCCACGTTCCTGGGCAGCGGGATCAACTCATTGTGGGTGCCAGCTCGCTTTCTCAGCTGCTCGACATCGCTCTCCTCCTCCTGGATCTTCTTGACCAGGAGGGCGAGTGTCTCCTCCAACTCCTCGTCATCGACTGGCTTGAGCAGGTAGTCGAAGACACCGAGGCGGATGGCTTGCTTCATGTAGGAGAAGTCGGTGTGGCCGGTAAGGATGATGGCATGGTTGACCGGACAGGCGGCGAGCATCTCCAAGCCACTTTGAGCGGGCAGGCGGATATCGGTGATGACGATGTCCGGCTCCAGGGCCTTGATCATCTCTTCTCCTTCTTTGCCGTCGGCTGCGGTACCCACTAGTTTCAGGCCCAAGAGATCCCAGCGCACCGAGGCGACAATCTCCTTGCGGACGATCTGCTCATCCTCGACAAACACTACGGTATAGCTCATCCACTGCTCCTCTCTGTCCCTTCCGCAGGAAAGGAAATCCTCACCACCGTCCCTTCTCCAGCTCTGCTCTTGATGGAAAACTCCAAGGTATCGCCATAGGTGAGGGTCAACCTACGGTATACATTATATACTCCAACGTGTCCTGAGTTGGCAAGCTCATCGAGGCGGTCGGCCAGCGTTTGGTCGGCAAATCCTACCCCGTTGTCCTCGATGGTGATCACCACACGGTCGTCGATGTGCTCAATGCGAACAGAGAGCCACCAGTGGCCGATCTTCGGCTCCAGGCCGTGGATGATCGAGTTCTCCACCAAGGGTTGGATGATGAGCTTGGGGGTCTTCACATCCTTCAAGGATGGGTCAAGGTATATCTGGGTGTGTAGCTTGTCGCCGAAGCGTAGTTTCTGGATCGTCAGGTAGCTGTCGATGAGTGCCATCGATTCGGCGAGGGTGGATTCACTGTCATGGTTGTCGATCGTCGAACGCAGCAATTTTCCGAGCTTGACGGTGATGGTGTAGATCTCCTCTTCGCCATGCAGGCGTGCCAACGCCTTGATGGTATTGAGGGTATTGAAGAGGAAGTGGGGGTTCATCTGGCTCTCAAGGGCTTTGCGCTCGGCATCGGAGAGCTTCTTCTGCTCCTCCCGCGTCAAGTCAAGAAGGTTGACGATCTGGGTGACCATGACGTTGAAGGACTGCTCCAGGAGTGCGAACTCGTCGATTTTACTCTTGATGCGGTGGATCTGCAGATTGCCCCGTTCCACCTCGCCCATCCGGCTGGCGAGCGTGGAGATCGGGGTGGCTATGGCGCGGCTGAAGAGGAGGGCGAGGCCGACGGCGAGCAACGTCCCGATGGCCATCGTCGCCACGATGACGATGAGCATCCGATCCAGGCTCTGGCGCACCGGCCCTGCGCTGATCGTTCCAGCCAAAAATAACGAGGTGCCATTCAGTGGGGTGATGGCCATCAAGGAGGAGCCGGTAGCGACGACCCGTGGGCTGTAGTCTCCCTTCAGGCTCAGGAGGGCGGGAAAGAGGTCGAAGGTCCCGTAGCGGTCAGTGTGCACCAAGCTGGTGGCATAGAAGGCTTGGTTGTCGAAGATCAACACGTCGGTGAGGATCCGTTCGGCATTGATGTGGGATGATAGCGCCTCGGCGTAGATGTCAAGGATCAGATAGCCGAGGTTAACCCCTTGCTCGTCGTAGATCCGCCTCAGGATCGTGGCCACGACTTGCCTGCCATTCTCTGCTGTCCGGTGTCCCCTGATGGAGATGATGGAGGCGGTGGGACTGAGGTCGGCGTGCTGGACGATGACTGAGTTCATATCCCAATTATTGCCGTGGTAGCGTAGGTCATAGACATTGGGGAAGGTGTGGGTGGAGAGGCGCACCCTCCCGCTGTTGCTGACAATGCTGACACTGGCGAGGTAGGTATCGCCCTTCATCACGCTGAAGAGCAGCTGGTAGAGGTTGCTGCTCAGTTCGGAGTCCCCGTCGAGACGGTCGCGGGCGACGGTGGAGACGACCAGGGCATCGGTGGAGATCAGGTATGCCTTGTGGCGGTACTCCTCAAGGATCCGCGAGACCTTTGCCGCGTCAGAACTGACCAAATTCATCGTCTGGTTGGCTACATAGCGCTCCTGTCCTCGCCCCCCAAGGGCCGCATAGTAGGTGCCAAAGAGGCCTAGCGGGACGATGAGGACGATGAGAAAGTAGATGAAGAGACGGCCAAACAGAGTGTGCCGTCGTCTGGGGATCCTGGCTTTGATCATACTGCGAGTGTACCGCCAAAGCACGATGGGGACAAGAATCTTGCCGACAGAGCTCTGTTTTGTACCGAACTTGGCAAATGAACGTGAATATTCGCCTGTCCGGGCCACGATGTTGTCAAGAAGAGCGCTCAAAGGGGTATTTCATTGCATATTCATACACTTTTTTGCATAAGGGGTTGACAACAGGGGTAAAAGAGGGCTAAAAACAGGAAACGGTCGTCGAACCGTCTTGAGGAGAGCACTGTGAGAGCGCCCAGCACCTACACCACAGAGACACCAGAGACCAGAGGGATCATCACCTCGGCATCCTCAATCCTGCTTTCCTGCCTACTTAGCCTTCTTATTCTAATTATTCTCTGACCACGGCTGTAGTATACCTACATGGGCCGTGGTACAAGTTCCCCGATACCGGGGTTCTTATTCTTATACCCAAAGGAGCGGACAATTACGATGAACCCCACAGAAAAACGGTACACCCTGGCAATTTTGGTCAACAACCACCCCGGCGTGCTGATGCGGGTCGTAGCCCTCTTCAGCCGCAGGGGCTACAACATCGACACCCTTTCGGTAGGGGAGACGGAGGATGAGGCGATCAGCCGGATCACGATCGTCGTCACCGGCGACCGCGCCATCGTCGAGCAGATCAAAAAACAGGTCGAGAAGCTCTACGACGTCAAGCGGGTCTACGAGATGACCCGCCACGCGAGCCTGCAGCGCGAGCTGGTGATGGTCAAGGTAGCCACCACTGCCCAAAACCGCTCGCAGGTCATCGAGCTAGCCCAGATCTTCAAGGCGAAGATCAGCGACGTGACCGAGACGACGCTGACCCTTGAACTGACCGGAAGCCTTGATAAATTGCAATCGTTCCTCGATCTGATGAGGCCGTTCGGCATTGTCGAGTTGGCCCGCACCGGCATCACGGCCCTGGAGCGTGGCTCACGCCCGCTCAGCTCCATCGGATACAACGAACACGAGTGAGCATACGTAGCAGACAAACCATACAAGGAGATATGAAGATGAGTGAGATGTATTATGACGCACAGGCCGATCTGTCAAGACTCGAGGGAAAGAGCGTTGCCATCATCGGCTACGGCAGCCAGGGCCACGCCCACGCCTTGAACCTCCACGAAAGCGGAGTCGATGTCGTCGTCGGCCTCTATAAGGGCTCAAAGAGTTGGGCCTTGGCTGAGGAGGCGGGCCTGAAGGTGGCCACAGTCGAGGAGGCCACCGCATCAAGCGATGTGGTGATGCTGCTGCTGCCCGACGAAAAGCAGGCCAAGATCTACCAAACCAGTGTGGCACCGAACCTGAAGAGCGGCTCCTACCTCGCCTTTGCCCACGGCTTTAACATCCACTTCGGTCAGATCGCCCCTCCTAGTGACATCAACGTCATCATGATCGCTCCCAAGGGGCCAGGACATACGGTGCGTAGCCAATTCGTCGAAGGCAAGGGCGTACCCTCCCTGATCGCCATCTACCAGGACCCTAGTGGCGACAGCAAGGAGATTGCCCTCGCCTACGCCAAGGGCCTCGGTGCCGGGCGGGCCGGTATCTTTGAGACCAGCTTCAAGGAAGAGACGGAAACCGACCTCTTCGGCGAGCAAGCCGTCCTCTGTGGCGGAGTGACCGCCCTGATCAAGGCGGGCTTTGATACGCTCGTTGAGGCTGGCTATCAGCCGGAGATGGCGTACTTCGAGTGCTGCCACGAGATGAAGCTGATCGTCGACCTGATCTTCCAAGGAGGGCTCTCCTACATGCGCTACTCCATCAGTGACACCGCCGAGTACGGCGACTATGTCACCGGGTCACGGATCATCACCGACGAGACGAAGGCAGAGATGAAGAAGGTCCTCACCGAGATTCAGGAGGGTACCTTCGCCCGCAACTGGCTGCTTGAGAACCAAGTGGGCCGTCCGTATTTCAATGCCCGTAAGCGCATTGAGAGCGAGAGCCTCTTGGAGAAGACCGGCTCCAAGCTCAGGGCCCTGATGAGCTTTCTCAAGCGCTGACCACCGATGGGGGGATGACTATGGAAGAGAACAGGATCTACATCTTTGACACCACGCTGCGTGATGGCGAGCAGGCACCGGGCTACTCAATGAACCTCGATGAGAAAGTTCGCATGGCCCTACAGCTTGAAGCCCTCGGCGTGGATGTGCTGGAGGCAGGCTTTGCCATAGCATCTGAGGGGGATTTCTCCTCCGTCCAGGCCATTGCCGCTATCCTGAAGGAGACGGCGGTGGCCAGCCTCTCACGGGCGCTGAAGAAGGACATTGACGCAGCATGGCAAGCGGTGAAGGGAGCCAAGCGCCCTCGGATCCACACCTTTTTGGCCACCAGTGACCTACACTTGCAGTATAAGCTGAAGATGAGCCGGTCGCAGGCGCTTATGCAAGCGACAGAGATGGTGCGCTATGCGCGCAATCTCTGCGGTGAGGTGGAGTTCTCGGCAGAGGATGCCACCCGAACCGACTTGGACTTCCTCTGTGAGGTGGTTGAGGCAGTCATCGACGCGGGGGCGAGTGTCGTCAACCTGCCCGATACCGTCGGCTACGCCCTGCCTGAGGACATGAAGCGGATGGTGGGGACGGTGATGAAGCGGGTGGCGAACATCGACCGGGCGATCATCGCGGTGCACTGTCACAACGACTTGGGCCTTGCGGTGGCCAACAGCCTCGCCGGGCTGAAAGCCGGAGCTCGGCAGATCGAGGGCACGCTCTGCGGCATCGGAGAGCGGGCAGGCAACGCCGCTATCGAGGAGGTGGCGATGGCCATCCGGACCCGAAGCGACGAACTGCCCTTTACCTATGCGCTGAAGACCGAGGAGATCACCAAAAGTGCCCGGCTCTTGGGCCAGATCACCGGCATCAAGGCCAATCCGAGCAAGGCGATCGTCGGAGCGAACGCCTTCGCCCATGAGAGTGGGATCCACCAGCACGGCATGATGGCCAACAGCCTCACCTATGAGATCATGACCCCCGAGAGTGTTGGGGTGATGACCACCAGCTTCGTGCTGGGCAAGCATAGCGGGATGCACGCCTTTGAGAAGCGGCTTGTCGAGCTTGGCTACACACTGACCAAGGAGGAGGTGAAGAGCCTCTTTGCTGAGTTCAAGAACCTCGCTGACCGCAAGAAAACCGTCGGCGACCGCGACCTCATCGCCTTGGTGGAGAGCACCACCCAAACCTCCCCGGTGGTTTGGGAGCTGGACAACTTCGTCGTCAACAGCGGCAACCTGATGACCTCGACCGCGTGCGTGACGCTGCGCAAGGGCGATAAGAAGTACCAGGAGGTCGCGCGTGGCACCGGGCCGGTCTACGCAAGCCTCAGGGCAGTGGAGAAGATCATCCGCCACCCCTTCAGCTTGGAGGATTACACACTGCAGGCGGTGACCGAGCATCGCGACGCACTCGGAGAGGTCTTTGTGAAGATCAGCGACGGGCACGGCATCTACCGTGGCCGGGGTGTGTCGACCGATGTCATCGAAGCCTCGATCCTCAGCTGCCTTGCCGCTGTGAACCGGATGCTCGACGAGGCCTCGCTCTCCCGTAGCGGTTCAGTGAAACCGACATCGGCTCCGAATTTTGCAAATGACATGCTCAGTTCCCACTCCGACAAGAAGAAGGAGGCCATCGATGGCTAGGGTCGCGATCTTTGACTCAACACTGCGCGATGGCAGCCAGGGCGAGGGTATCAGCTTCTCGGTCTCCGACAAGCTGAAGATCGTCCAGAGCCTCGATAGTCTGGGCATCTCCTACATCGAGGCCGGAAACCCGGGCTCAAACCCCAAGGACCTTGAGTTCTTCGAGGAGGCCAAGCGCCTAGAGCTGAAGCACGCTACGATCGTAGCCTTCGGCTCGACACGGCGCAAAGGGATCGAGGCGAGCGAGGACGCCAACCTCATCAGCCTCACCAAGGCCCAAACGAAGGTCGTATCGATCTTCGGCAAGAGCTGGGACTTTCACGTCACCGACATCATCAAGACGACGCTTGAGGAGAACTTGGCGATGATCGAGGATTCGGTGCGCTTCATCACACAAGGTGGCAGCGCAGTCTTCTTCGATGCCGAGCACTACTACGATGGCTACGAGGCAAACGCTGACTACGCCCTCAAGACACTTGAGGCGGCATTGAGAGGTGGCGCTTCTGCCCTGATCCTCTGTGAGACGAGGGGGGGGATGCTCCCGAGCCGGGTACGGGCGATCACCGAAGAGACGAAGAGGCGCTTTCCCTCCGTCGAGATCGGGGTGCATGCCCACGACGACATCGGCTGCGGCGTCGCCTCCTCGATCGCGGCGATCGAGGGTGGGGCGACACAGGTGCAGGGGACGCTGCTCGGCTTCGGAGAGCGCTGCGGCAACGCCAACCTCAGTTCGATCATCGCAATCCTTGAGACGAAGATGGGCATACGCTGCCTCAATGGCGAAAACTTGGAGCAGTTGACGCGCATCAGCCGCAAGGTCGCTGAGATCAGCAATGTGCGCATCAGCGGGCGCACCCCATTTGTCGGGCGCAGCGCCTTTGCCCACAAGGGCGGGATGCACATCGATGGGGTGCAGAAGAATCCCCACTCGTTCGAACATATCGATCCGGCGACGGTCGGCAATGAACGGCGGCTATTGATGAGCGAAGTCGCCGGGCGCGCCTTGATGCTCAAGCGCATCGCCCGCGTCGCCCCGCACCTGGACAAGGATGACCCGGTGACCGTCAGCCTGATGGATGAGCTCAAGCGCCTTGAGGCTGAGGGCTACCAGTTCGAGGGTGCTGAATCCTCCTTTGACCTGGTCATCCGTCGACACCTGAACATGTACAAGCCGTACTTCAGCCTTGTGCACTACCAGACCATCGGATCGAGCCCGTATGTCGACTTGCTCAGCGATGCCAGCCACGCCGTGGTGGTCAAGGTCAAGGTCGCCGGAGAGAGCGCCATCACCGCCGCTGAGGGAGAGGGGCCGGTCAACGCACTGGACAAGGCGCTGCGCAAGGTATTGGAGCAGTTCTACCCGAGTCTGAAGAGCGTACACCTGACCGACTACAAGGTGCGGGTGCTGGACAGCGCAGGAGCTACGGCGAGCAAGGTCCGTGTCCTCATCGAATCGACCGACGGGGTCAACACCTGGTCGACGATCGGGGTGAGCCGGGACATCATCGAGGCGAGCTGGTTTGCCTTAAGTGATAGCATCGAGTATAAGTTGATAGCCGACGGCATCGAGCCGTCCGATGAATGAGAGAGGAGTTGCCCCATGGGAATGACTATGTCACAGAAGATCCTGGCAGCGCACGCAGGCCTTGAGAGCGTGCGGGCCGGCCAGTTGATCATGGCCGATCTGGATTTGGTGCTCGGAAACGACATCACCGCCCCGGTAGCCATCAATGAGTTTGCCAAGTTTGGCAAGAAGACGGTCTTTGACAAGGAGAAGGTCGCCCTCGTGCCCGACCACTTCACTCCGAACAAGGACATCAAGGCGGCCGAACAGGCGAAGGCGATGCGTACCTTTGCCCGCGAGCATGCGATCACCAACTACTTTGAGGTAGGACAGATGGGCATCGAGCACGCCCTGTTGCCAGAGCAGGGGCTCGTCGGAGCCGGGGATCTGGTCATCGGCGCCGATAGCCACACCTGCACCTACGGGGCGCTTGGCGCCTTCTCAACCGGTGTCGGCTCCACCGACATGGCCGCAGGCATGGCCAGCGGCACGGCGTGGTTCAAAGTTCCCAGCGCGATACGGTTCAACCTCAGCGGAGCGTTCGGTCCCTACGTCAGCGGCAAGGACCTCATTTTGCACATCATCGGCATGATCGGTGTCGATGGAGCGCTGTATGCGAGCATGGAGTTCACCGGCAAGGGGGTGGCGAACCTCTCTATCGACGACCGCTTCACCGTCGCCAACATGGCCATCGAGGCAGGGGCGAAGAACGGGATCTTCCCCGTCGATGCGGTGACTCTCGCCTACCTGGACGAACACTACAAGAAAGAGGTGCGCATCTATGAGGCGGACAGCGACGCCGAATATGATGCGACGTATGAGATCGACCTGTCGACGATCAAGAGCACCGTCAGCTTCCCACACCTGCCCTCCAATACCCGTACCATCGATGAGGTGGGCGAGATCCGGATCGACCAGGTCGTCATCGGCTCCTGCACCAACGGACGCATCGACGATCTACGTCAGGCTGCCCAGATTCTCAAGGGCCGCAAGGTTGCCTCCCATGTGCGGGCCCTGATCTTCCCGGCGACGCAGAAGATCTGGAAGCAGGCGATGGCCGAGGGACTCTTCGATATCTTCGTCGATGCCGGCTGTGCCGTCTCGACCCCTACCTGTGGACCGTGCCTGGGTGGGCACATGGGAATCCTCGCCGAAGGGGAGCGGGCGGTGAGCACCACCAACCGCAACTTTGTCGGACGTATGGGCCACCCGAAAAGCGAGGTCTACCTCGCCAGCCCCTCGGTAGCCGCCGCCAGTGCCGTGGCCGGCTATATCGCAGATCCCAAGAACGTCATGGAGGCCTAGCATGGTAGCAGAAGGAAGTGTTTTCAGATACGGGGACAACGTCGACACCGACGTCATCATTCCGGCGCGGTACCTCAATACCGCCAACCACGCAGAGCTCGCCGCTCACTGCATGGAGGATATCGACAGCCAGTTCGTCAAAACGGTGCAGAAGGGTGACATCATTGTCGCCGACCGGAACTTCGGCTGTGGCTCCAGCCGCGAGCACGCCCCCATCGCCATCAAGGAGAGCGGCGTCAGCTGCGTCATCGCCCGCTCATTCGCCCGGATCTTCTATCGCAATGCGATCAACATCGGCCTGCCGATCCTTGAGTGCGAAGAGGCAGCGGCTTCCATCAAGGCAGGGGACCGCGTCCAAGTTGACTTTGACAGTGGCACGATCACCAATATGACCACCTCCCAGGTCTTTCAAAGCGAACCCTTCCCGCCCTTCATGCAAGAGCTCATCGCTGCAGGCGGCCTTGCTGCCTATATGGCACAGAAGGAGGGTGTGTGATGAAGAAGCGCATCGCGGTCATCAGTGGAGACGGGATCGGTCCGGATATCACCTTCGAGGCGGTGAAGGTGCTCAAGCGGGTGGCAGAGCGCTTTGGCCACGACTTTGAGATCGTCGAGTACCTTGCAGGCGGAGCTGCCCTTGATGCCTACAATACCCCGCTGCCGGACAGTACCCTCAAAGGCTGTCAAGACAGTGATGCGGTCCTGCTCGGCTCCCTCGGCGGACCGAAGTGGGATACGCTGCCGTCGCACCTGCGACCGGAGAAGGGACTGCTCGGCCTCAGAGGAGGGCTCGGCCTCTTCTGCAACCTCAGGCCGGCGATCATGTACAAGCAGCTCAGCGGCGCCTGCCCCCTGAAGGCAGAGGTCGTCGGTGAGCAGCTGGACATCATGGTGGTGCGTGAGCTCACCGGCGGCATCTACTTCGGTGCACGCGGCAGTGATGAAGAGAGCGCATACGATACGATGAGCTATACACGGGCGGAGATTGAGCGGATCCTGCGCAAAGGCTTTGAGATCGCCCAGAAGCGCTCTCGGCGCCTGTGTAGCGTCGACAAGGCGAACATCCTCTCCTCCAGCCAACTGTGGCGAGCGGTGGCCAACGCCCTGTGCGCCGAGTATCCCGATGTTGAGCTGACCCACCTGTACGTCGACAACGCGGCGATGCAGCTGGTGCGCAATCCCCGCCAGTTCGATGTGATCGTCACCGAGAACATGTTCGGTGACATCCTCAGCGATGAGGCGAGCCAGATCACCGGCTCGATCGGGATGTTGCCCTCAGCGAGCCTGAGGGAGGATTCGTTTGGCATGTATGAGCCGATCCACGGCAGCGCTCCCGACATCGCCGGCAAGGATTTGGCCAACCCGATCGCCATGATCTTGTCGGTGGCGATGATGCTGCGCCACAGCTTCGGCATGGAGGGTGAGGCGCAGGCAGTGGAGGCGGCCATCGAAGCAGTACTCGACCAAGGGTATCGGACCGTTGATATCTACTCAGAGTCGATGATCAAGGTCGGGACCAAGGAGATGGGCCAGCGGATCGCCCAAGCCCTGTAGGAGATAGGAGTGTGGATATGGATGAGATGAAGAGACGATCGAGTGCGATGACCGAAGGGGTGCAGCGCAGCCCCCACCGCTCGCTGATGAAGGCGCTTGGTTGGACGGATCGGGAGATCCACATGCCGATCATCGGCATTGTAAGTGGGGCCAACGAGATCATTCCTGGCCACATCCACCTCGATACAATCGTCGATGCAGTGAAGGCAGGGGTGAGGCAGGCAGGAGGGAATCCGGTCTCCTTCCCTGTCATCGGGGTCTGTGACGGCATCGCCATGGGACATCTGGGTATGCGCTACAGCCTGCCCAGCCGCGAGATCATCGCCGATTCGATCGAGATCATGGCGATGGCACACCCCTTCGATGCCCTGGTCTTCGTCCCCAACTGCGACAAGATCGTTCCGGGGATGCTCATGGCAGCCGCCCGGCTGAACATCCCCTCGATCTTTGTCAGCGGCGGGCCGATGCTCGCCGGCACGATGGACTCAGAGGGTGGGTGCAAGACCAACCTCTCGGTGATGTTCGAGAAGGTCGGCTCCCACAGCGCTGGCCTGATCAGCGACGAGCAGCTGTTGGCCTACGAGGACAACGCCTGCCCGACCTGCGGATCGTGCAGCGGCATGTACACGGCCAATAGCATGAACTGCCTCACCGAGGCGATCGGGATGGGCCTGCCTGGCAATGGGACGATCCCGGCTGTCTACAGCGCCCGCATCCGCTTGGCCAAGGAGGCCGGCTACCAGGTCATGGAGCTGCTGCGCGCCAATGTACGGCCACGGGACATCATGACCAAGGCTGCCTTCGCCAACGCCCTGGCTGTCGACATGGCCTTGGGCTGCTCGACCAATACGATGTTGCACCTGCCGGCGATCGCCCATGAGGCAGGAGTGAGCATCGATATCTTCGAGGCCAATGAGGTCAGTGCAAAGGTCCCCAACCTCTGCCACCTCGCCCCTGCAGGGGAGCACCACCTCGAGGACTTGCACCACGCAGGCGGCATCCAGGCGGTGCTCGGACTTCTAGCCCGCTCAGGTCTCATCGATGCGAGCCTTCCCACTGTCAGTCTCAAGAGTGTGGCAGAGCTGTGCATGGACAAGGCGGTGACCGACCAAGCGGTCATCCGCCCCCTTTCGGACCCCTATTCGAAGACCGGCGGGATCGCGGTGCTGAGGGGCAACCTCGCCCCCGATGGGGCGGTGGTCAAACAGAGCGCCGTCGATGAGGCAATGCTGGTCCACACCGGTCCGGCACGGGTCTTCGAAAGCGAGGATCAGGCCAACGAGGCAATCTTCTCTGGCTCGATTAAGGCAGGGGATGTGGTTGTGATTCGCTATGAGGGGCCGAAGGGAGGGCCGGGGATGCCAGAGATGCTCGCCCCCACCAGCGCAATCGCCGGTATGGGGCTCGACAAGGATGTCGCCCTGATCACCGACGGCCGCTTCAGTGGAGCGACCCGTGGTGCCTCGATCGGCCACATCAGCCCCGAGGCCGCCGAAGGAGGGCCGATCGCCCTCGTTGAAGAAGGGGATTTGATCACCATCGATATCCCGAATCGGACGATCGACTTGCTCGTCGATGAGGCGACGCTGAAGAAGCGCCGTGCGGCATGGAAGGCGCCGAAGAGCAAGATTGAACACGGCTACCTCGCTCGCTACGCCAGGGCAGTCTCCAGCGCTGCCAGCGGAGCGATCGTGGAGAATCGATAAGAAGGAGACCATGATGCACATCAGTGGAGCACAGATCATCATAGAGTGTTTGGTTGAACAGGGAGTCGATACGGTCTTTGGGTTTCCAGGAGGTGCAGTGCTGCCACTCTACGACGCTCTCTACCAGAACCGGGACCGGATCCGCCACATCCTGACCAGCCACGAGCAGGGCGCATCCCACGCTGCCGATGGCTATGCACGCTCGACCGGCAAGGTCGGCGTCTGTATGGCTACCAGTGGGCCGGGGGCGACGAACCTGGTGACCGGCATCGCCACCGCCTACATGGACAGCGTGCCGATGGTCGCCCTTACCGGCAATGTGACCGTCCCTTTGCTTGGGAAGGATAGCTTTCAGGAGGTCGACATCACCGGCATCACGATGCCGATCACCAAGCACAACTTCATCGTCAAGGATGTCACCACGCTCGCCGAGACGATGCGCCTAGCCTTCAAGATCGCCCAGGAGGGGAGGCCCGGGCCGGTACTCATCGACCTGCCCAAGGACATCACCGTCCACACCACCGACTATGAACGAGTCGAGATTGAGCAGGTCAAACCACGCATCGATCGACTCAGCACCAAGAGCCTGGAGACCGCCCTCGCCCTGATCAAGGGCAGTGAGCGGCCGATGTGCTACGTCGGAGGCGGCGTCATCAGGGCGAAGGCGAGCGAGGAGCTTGCCCTCTTCCTCAACCTCATCGATAGCCCTGCCTGTACCTCCCTGATGGGCTGTGGGGCGATCAGCAGCCTCGATGAACGGTATACCGGGCTGGTGGGGATGCATGGCACCAAGGTCAGCAACATGCTCGTCTCGGCGTGCGACCTCTTGATAGTCATCGGGGCGCGCTTCAGCGACCGGGTGGTGAGCAAGGCCTCCTCATTTGCCAAGAACGCCAAGATCATCCACATCGATGTCGATCCCGCTGAGATCGACAAGAACATCAAAAGCTACTGCAACGTCGTCGGCGACGTGAAGGTCGTCCTCTCATCTCTCAATGAACAGTTGAAGAGCCCGCTCTCCCACGCGCGCTGGATGGAGCAGGTCGCCGACTACAAGCGTCGGTATCCGATCAGGGTCGACAACGAGAGCGCCCGCAGCAAGGAGATCCTCAAGGCCCTGCAGTCGCTGCTGCCTGAGAACTTCTACATCGTCACCGAGGTAGGCCAACACCAGATGTGGGCGGCCCAGTTCATCAAACACGTGCAGCCGGGGCATTTTTTGACCAGCGGTGGGCTTGGTACGATGGGCTACGGAACCGGGGCGGCTATCGGGGCACAGGTAGGCAATCCGAAGAGCCGGGTGGTCAACGTAGCCGGTGACGGCTCCTTCAGAATGAACTGCAATGAGCTTGCCACCATCGCCCGCTATCGCCTTCCGGTGATCATCCTGTTGATGAACAACCAGACGCTTGGGATGGTACGCCAGTGGCAGACCCTCTTCTTCGATGGCAACTACAGTGAAACGACGCTTGATACCTATATCGATTGGGTCGCCCTCGCCGCTGCCTACGGGGTGAAGGGGATGCGCCTTGGCAAGGATGACGATCCAAAGGCGGTGCTCTCTTCAGCTCTGGCCCTTGGGGAGGCGGTGCTGGTCGACTGCGAGATCCCGTTGGACGACAAGGTCTATCCGATGGTCGCCCCCGGAGCCCCGATCGACGAGATGCTCGGTGTGCCCGAACCCTGAGGGGGGCGGTACATCGTTGAGACCAGGTCATAGAATGAGACCCCCAGCGCCGAACAGATCGCGTAGATCGTTGGAAGGCTGGGGGATTTTTTCCCGCTTTCGATGTAGTAGAGCTGGCTGCGGCTCAGGTCCGCCTGCTCGATCAGGTGCTCTTGGGTCATCGCCCGCTCTTGTCTCAAGGCCTTGATGGCCTGCCCAATGGTCAAGTACTCCATGGCTAGAGTATGGGCCTGAAAAAATGGAAACTGACACATTGGCGTCATCTTCAGCTATCGTTATGTCCCTATAGATAACGGTTTTGACTATATTCTATACACACAATGAGTTAAGACTACATCTACAGAACAGTAGATCAGAAACTTTCCAAATTCTCGTCATTCGATGGTATACTGGCTAAAACTGGTCCTCAAAGGAGGTGACTGTGGACGCTGATGTACGACAGATGACGTGGACGGAGCTCGCAGCTCTGTGCACCAACTTGGAGAAGGCATGCACCAAGCAATTGAAAGAAGAGGAGGCCCGTGCGTTCGCCTCTTTGGCCTCGTTCTATGCATCGAAGCGTAAGGCGCAGGGCGACGCATCCCTCGACGACCTGCTCGCCCTGATCGAAGCGGACCTCAGTACAGGGTATCGCAGCGCCAACGAAGCGGCCAATTATGCCGATGATAGAGGCGCGAAGCGCGCCCTCTTATGGGGAGAGAAGGCGACCAAGCTCCTTAAGAGTCTCTTGGCGCGCTATGCAAAGCAAAAGGAGGCGTTGACAGCCGATACCGGAGTCTTTGTCTGTGAGATCTGTGGCTTTGTCTATGTGGGCCAACAACCGCCTGAGGTGTGTCCGATCTGCAAGGTCCCATCGTTCAAGATCCATGAAGTGAAGAAGGAGGCCATCTGATGCACGCTGCCCGTAATCTCAGACTTTGTACGAAGGATTGTGTCTGCCTCTTCATCTGCCCCACCGGTGCTACCAACACCGAAACCGGCCAGATCGACTTTGACAAGTGCCTCGACGGCTGTCGCCTCTGTGTCGATGCGTGCCCAAGCGGAGCCATCTACCTGGTAAGCTCGACCTATCCGGCCCCACAGCCCAAGCACCCCTCGGTATTGGAGACGCTCTATTCCTTGGTGCGCAGCAAGGCGGCGCAAGAGGATGTGGCGCACTCGGTAAAGGAGGGAAGCGACGACGCAGCACTGCGGCAGATCTGCACCGTCGTCGAGACCAGCAGTCGGATCATCGCCGAAGATCTGTGGCGTGAAAGCGGCTACATCATCGCCCAGAGCGAAGCGACACGGGCCCTGCTGAAGGCAATGATCAGCGAGCATGGAACGATGGAAGGGTTTCCTCGCACAGAAGTTGAAGAGCTGCTCAGCCGCCTCTCGTAGACCGAGCCAACAGTGCGATGCCCGCTGTCCCTGCCAAGGAGGCGAGGGCGGTAGTAACCCACAGGACATCCATGGATGCATATTGGATGATCGCCCCCCCGACGATGGGGGCGATCGCATGTCCGCTACCCATGATGATCGGCAAGATCGCACTGAAGCGTCCACGGTGGCTGATGGGGGTGTTGTTGGCAACCCAGTAGCCTTGGTTGGTGGCAGCGATGATCTCCCCGAGTGTGTAGATGACCACCAGCGCCAGAAAGGTCAGCTCACGGTGAGCGAAACCAAAGAGAGAGAAGCCGATGGTGTACAGGATTCCGCTGACGGCGATGTTCGCCAGGGCATTGAAGCGCCTGAGCGACGTGACGATCAATGGAGTCAGCAAGACCACCGTCACTGCGTTGACGGCCATCATCCTGCCGTAGAGCGGCGCCCCCGCCTCTCCATAGAGGGTAGTGGTCAACAGTGGCAGCGCAAAGAGAGTCTGACTGTATGCGTAGCTGAAGAAGGTGATGCAAAGGGCGAAGAGGAGGAGGGTGGGGCGGCTGAAGAGCGCCGTGAGCAAACCTCCCTCCTGCCCCCGTTCGGCGCTCTCCCACCCCCTGCTCAGAGCGATGATCGCCTTGGAGGGTTTGCTCTCCTTGACGTTCACACTGACCAACAGAAGGGAGAGGAAGCCGGCAAGCCCATTGCCGAAGAAGAGCCACTTCGGATTACGGTAGAAGAGCATGCCGGCGATGATCGGGCCGAGGGCGAAGCCGATGTTATGGCCAAGGTATATGAGGCTGAATGAGGCTTGACGGTTCTCGCTTCCTGTCACGTCGGTCTTCATCGCCTCCCGTACCGGGTCGACCATGCCATCGAAGAAGAGGGCGGACAGGACCAGTGGCACCACCCACGCCGTCCCCTCCAGGATGCCGGCGGCTACATAGCAGCTGTTCATCAATAGCTCACAGGGGATGAAGACCTTCCGTCGCCCAATGGCGTCGGTCAAGTGACTGGCGATTAGGGAGCCGGGGATGTAGAGGATAGCGGCAATGGTGATGATTCTACCGGCTCGCGCAGGCGGATACCCGAGGCGTTGGGTGAGGTAGAGAGTCAGAAATGGGTAGACAAAAATCCCCACTGAGTTGATGACGGTTGAGAAGAAGAGCGTATAGATCGGCTGTGGCAGGCCTCGGTAGATCGACAGGGGGTGCTTCACACAAGACTCTCGAGAAATTGGGCCAACCCATCCTCTTTATTGGCACCGATGGTGCGATGGGCGCTTCTTTGCACCTCTGGGGGTGCATTGCCCATCGCGATGGCCAGGCCTGCAGATCTGAACATCGGAATGTCATTGTAGTAATCGCCGATGGCGATCACCGAAGATGCTGGCAGGCTGAGGTGCGCCTCCAAGGCACGCACGCTTCGACCTTTGTCTGCCTCAGGGGGCAGGATCTCGATGTAGTTGGGATGGGAGTTGAAGATGTTCAGCCTGCCGGCAAAGTGGGTGGTAAGGATTTGGGTCATCTCTCGGATGTAGGAGCGGCTCTTGTGCATCGCCAAGAGCTTCATTGGCTTCTCCGTTCCGTCGAGGTAGTGGTGCACGGTATCCAGAGAAGCAATGGTGCCATCGATGCAGGTGAGCTTGACCTCGGCGTCGTACCAATGGTTGTGTTGCTGCACATACCAATTGGTGTTGGTATACAGGAAGAATTCAAGCTCGGTGTGCGCAAGCTCATCGAGGGCTCGCATCGCCTCGCTGTAGTCGATCGGCTGCTCATCGATGAGCGTGCCGTCCTGGGAGAGGGTCAGTGCCCCATTGAAGCACCCCCTTGCGGCCTCGATGCCCAGCTGCTCTCTCAACAGCGCCAGGCTTTGGGGGCTTCGCCCGCTGACCAGGGCGAAGGTGTAGCCGCTTTCGACGAC
>LVBE01000006.1 GCA_001603105.1 Spirochaetales bacterium Spiro_03 | reverse complement strand
CGGATGACCGGCTCACTGACGCCGAACTGGTCGATGCGCTTCTCCAGGATCTCGATGTCCTGGCGAATCGCTGCACTGATCTCGCTCGCTGACGCACTGCTGCCCTTCTTCGCCTCATAGGCGGCGGTGTCCGCCTCAAGGAGGATACTCATTCCCCCGCGCAGATCGAGGCCCAGCTGTAGTGCTTTGTTACCGAGCGTCTTCACACTCAAGAGCGAGGTGCGGTAGTACGACTCGATGGCGTCGAAGAGCGCCTGCTCACTGTAGAAGCCGCGAAAGAGCGCTTCGACGGTCCAACTCTTCGGAGTCGGACGCTTGGTTGCCTTGTAGGTAGCCTTGGCGCTCTCCTTGAGGAAGGAGTACTTGGCCGGTAGCGCTGCCTTGGCATCGGTAGCCATCAATTCTTTCAAAGCGCGCAGATCCCTGGACGCCTGCCCTCGGGCATACTCCTTGATCTGCACATTTGAGCCTGTTGCAAGCTCTTTGGTCTGTTGGGGCACAAACCCATACCACTTGATCGTGGGATAGAGGAAGTAGCCGCACAACAGAACGACTACCAGTACAATCAACAGACGACTGCGTTTGTTCATGATTATCTCCGCCTTGTCTTCTTACTTCTCTTCGTCAGTCTCAGCTTCGCTGGCCTCTGGAGCCTTGGCATCGCTCTTCTTCGCCTTGGCGGCCTTGGCTTCAACAGCAGGAGCCTGTACCTCTGCCTCGTCCTTCTTGGTCCGCTTCTTGGCGGCGGGAGCGGCAGCGACTTCACTTTTTGGCTTTACGATGGAGTTGATCGCATTGCGTGAGAACTCAAGACGGGTGTTGTCATCGACCTTGACGACAACCGTGCTCTCCTTGACGACCATCACTGTCCCGTGGATGCCGCCGATCGAGACGACCTTGTCCCCCTTCTTGATGGAGGCGAGCATGTCCTTGGTCTCCTTGTCCCGCTTGCGCTGGGGACGGATGATCAAGAAATAGAAGATGGCGATGATCAAGCCGAAGGTGACAAAGGTCGTCATCATCGAACCACCGGAACTGGCACCCGCCTCGGGGGCGGCCATGGCACTAAGCAATGAAAACATGGGGTATCCTCACTTTACATTTCATCGGATGCAGAAAAGAGGTGCAACCTGTGATGCATCCAATTTTCCAAACACCGGTTAACGTACCACGTTCACAACGTGATAGTCAAGTTTTGTCCACAGCGCAAAAAGGGGCCGAAACCGGCCCCTTTGGTGCGCATAGAACGCTTACATCATACCGCCCATACCCTCGGGTCCACCGCCCATCGCGGGGGCTGGAGGAGTGGGGATATCGGTGATGGCACACTCGGTGGTGAGGATCAGCGATGCAATGGACGCTGCGTTCTGCAGGGCACTGCGGGTGACCTTCACCGGATCGATGATACCGCTCTCGAACATATTGACCCACTTGGAGTTCTCGGCGTCGAAGCCAACGCCTGGCTTCTCGTTCTTGCACTTGTCGGCGATCAGAGAGCCGTCAAGTCCAGCATTCTCAGCGATCTGGCGGATCGGCTCCTCAAGGGCGCGGCGGACAATCTTGTATCCGACCTGCTCCTCTTCGGTCAGCTTGGAGAGATCGACCTTCTCCAGCATCCGGGCAGCCTGAATCAAGGCAGCGCCACCGCCGGGGATGACACCCTCCTCGATCGCGGCGCGGGTTGCGCTCAGCGCATCCTCGACGCGGTGCTTCTTCTCCTTCAGCTCCACCTCGGTGGCTGCTCCGACGTTGAGCACTGCAACGCCGCCGGCGAGCTTGGCCAGGCGCTCCTGCAGCTTCTCACGGTCGTAGTCGCTGGTGGTATCGCCGATCTGGACCTTGATCTGGGCGATGCGGTCCTTGATGTCGCTCTGCTTGCCAGCACCATTGATGATGGTGGTGTTCTCTTTTTCGACCTTGATGCTCTTTGCACGGCCGAGCTGGGAGAGATCGGCGTTCTCAAGCTTCAGACCAAGCTCTTCGCTGATGACCTCACCACCGGTGAGAATGGCGATGTCCTCGAGCATTGCCTTGCGGCGGTCACCGAAGCCCGGGGCCTTGACGGCCACGACGTTCAAAATACCGCGGACACTGTTGACGACCAGGGTTGCCAACGCCTCCCCATCGACGTCCTCGGCGATGATCAACAGCGGCTTGCCACTCTGGGCGATCTTCTCCAGGATCGGCAGAAGCTCCTTCATGTTGGAGATCTTCTTGTCATAGATCAGGATGAACGGGTCGTCAAGGACAGCGGTCATCGTGTCACGATTGTTGCAGAAGTACGCGCTGAGGTAGCCGCGGTCGAACTGCATGCCCTCGACGAAGTCGGTGGTCGTCTCGATGGTCTTGGACTCCTCGACGGTGATGACGCCATCAAGGCCGACCTTCTCCATCGCATTGGCGATCTCATCGCCGATGGTGCGGTCGTTGTTGGCACTGATGGAAGCGACCTGTGCGATCTCTTCCTTGTCCTTGATCATCTTCGCCTGCTTTTTGATCTCGGCGACAGCATCATTGACTGCCTTGTCTATGCCACGGCGGATCCCCATCGGGTTGATGCCGGCGGCAACACTCTTCATTCCTTCCTTGGTGATGGACCACGCCAGCACCGTCGCGGTGGTGGTGCCGTCACCGGCTACGTCATTGGTCTTGGTCGCCACTTCCTTCAGCAGCTGGGCACCCATGTTCTCAAACGGATCCTCAAGCTCGACCTCGCGAGCGACTGAGACTCCGTCCTTGGTGACCGAGGGGGCACCGAACTTCTTGTCCAGTACGACAAGTCGGCCCTTGGGGCCCAAGGTAGCCATGACGGCCTTGGAGATCTTTTCGACACCAGTGACCAGTGACTTACGTGCCTCTTCGTTGAATTGCAATTGTTTTGCCATGTGAAATATCCTCTCTAATTAAAGAATATGCTCGAAGTAATGGGCGTTGTGACTACCAAACGCCTACCGACATGTAACATACAAATAAAAATCGAGAGAAGCAAGGGCTGGAAGATAATCAGAACAGAATCGCCGTCAGAGAGAGCGCCAACAGGCTTGCGACGCCATTGCTCATCAAGTTCACCATATCGTTGTCGATCCACCGCACTCCCCGCTCAAGCGGCAAGCGGCACCCGTCCTTCATGGCGTGTTCGGTGATATGATTGCGCTCCTCATCCCAGTAGTGCGCCTGCACCGTCGCCCCGAGGACGCTGTCGATCAGACAGCCGAAGAACGCTGCGGCGGCGATGATCGAAACTTCCTTGACGCTCGCCCAATCACTCGGTAGTAAAAGCGCCCAGACGGTGAGGGCGATGAGCAGGGAGCCAAGCATGCCGCTTGCCAGACCCAGGGCACTGACCGCTCCACTGAGGCCACGGCTCATTGGCCGGCCTGTGATGATCGAAACCGGGTTGGACCGGCTGAGCACCCCTACATCCCCGGCAAAGGTATCGCTTGCCGCCTCAGCGACTGAGGCGCCGAACATCACCAGGTAGATCGCAGAAGGCTTGGCAGCATAGAGAAACGCCGCAACCAGGGCGAACAGGCTGTTGGCAAAGACCTGCATCGCGTCACGTCGCCCTCCCTTGGCGTGCAACACCTCCATCTCCTTGCCGCGGATCTTCTTGGAGAGCTTGCTCAGCACCCCGGCTGAAATGAAGAAGAACAGCAGGGTGAAGAGCGCGCCGAATCCGAGGATCCATGTCACACCCAAGCCGACGAGGAAGGCAGCTAGCGAGCCGCTTGCCGTAAGCTGGCGGGCCCGGTATGAGACAAGCGCTACCATGGCCATCACAGCGACCAGGTACCAGAACGCAAACGGAAGGGCAAAGAACCATCGGTCAAGGTAGGCGGCGGCCGATCCATTGAAGGGCACAAGGTTCATGCCAGGACCTCGACCAACAGTGTGGCCAACAACGGGACAGTGAGGTTATCCAGCCCAAAGGGGGTGATGACCTCGATGACAGCACTGACAGCGCCGACCAAGAGGGCTGCGAGGATGGCGCCCTTCACAGCCATGGTGCTGTACAGTGGAAGCGCGACGAGGACGATGAGGGTGCTGACAATGAACATCGTCGCGGTGCCAAGGTATGACTTCTTTGAGATATTGAGCGGGATCTCCCGCTTGCCCCACTTCGCCCCGATCAAGGCAGCGAGGCCATCGCCGTAGCCCATGACCAATACCCCGACGGTGGAGGAGAGGGGACTGACCAAGCCGTTGTACTGCAACAGGACGAGGATCACCAGCGTTACCGGAAAGTAGATCAATCCATAGTTGCGCTTACGGTCCCCCAGCCCAAGGGCGGTCCCCCAATCACGGAAGGTGAAAAGACTATTGAGGATGATGAAGACGACAGGTCCGACAAGGGCGAAGGCGAGGGTGTTGAAGTAGTAGAGTTCAAGAAACCACCAGTTGGACACACCGATATGGATGAATTTGCGCATTGATTCACTGGAGATGGAACAATATCTCTTCAGTGCTATGCCGAGCGCTATGACAAGGCCGAGCAGCGGGAAGGAGACCAACAGGCCAACGATGTTGCTATTCATATGCGACATAATGGTAGGATTTGTCAGGAATTTCAAGCGCATAGGTATTGGAGAAACCGCAATTGCATTGAGAGTGAGAATTGACAGCCCATACGGGCCGTGGTACCGTTTGGTTGCTTTCGTTGTTGTGTTGCAGACCTCTTTCGCTTTGTGTTCGCCTGCGTTCGTTACTGGATGGATTTCGCTGACAGCCCAGAGTCCAAGACTGCTCCACCGAAAACAATATCACAAGACAGGCGTAGCAGTCTGCAAAGGATGCGTTGCATGGCAAAGAAAATCTATGTTGGTAACATGAGTTACAAGACCAGTGAAGAGGAGCTCTCGCAGCTTTTTGCCCAGTACGGAACTGTACTGAGCGCCAACATCATCATTGACCGTGAGACCCACCGCCCCAAGGGCTTTGGGTTTGTTGAGATGGAGGACGATGCCTCCGCAGAAGAGGCGATCGCCCAACTCGATGGGACGGAGTTCGGCGGACGAAACCTCCGGGTCAACGAGGCGATTGCAAAGACTCGCCAGGGCCACGGCTCATACCGTCACTGACCTTCCATAGCCCATCCAGTACGCACAGGCTGCCTGATCAGGCAGCCTGTTCTTGTCACCACGCACCACCGCCACCGCCGCCAAAGCCGCCGCCACTGAAGCCCGAGGAGCCGAAGGAGCTACGGATCGGCGAGCGAGTGGTGCCGCTAGCTTGTGTGTAGATCGCCTTCTCCATGACGGAGGAGTGGATCCGACTTGAGAGGGCGCTGTAGAAGAGGGCGTCGGCGATTGGCCGGGGGCCGGTGTACCAGCTGGCCTGTTCGATGGCGATGCCCTTGAACTTCTTCGCCCACACACTCTCAAGGCCAAGCACGATCGCATAGCCCAATACGTGGTAGAAGAGCTGGGGGTCGCTTTCGACCATCAAGGCCAGGCGTGGCTTCTCAACGGCCTTGATGAACTCCATATAGCCGGCGATCTCTTCAAGTGCACGCTGGGCATAGCTGCTGCGCTTGGCAGTGACGATGGCCAGGATTCCGAAGAGAAATGGAGAGAGCGCCAGCGCAAGGGCTACCACCAAGCTGTAGAGCGGTCCATGCCCCAATGCCTCAAAGCTGATGAACCACACCGAGCCCACAATCATAATAAGTAACAGGGCACTGGCTACATATTTGAACAGCCGCTTCACTTTCGAGCCGACAAGCCACGTCTGCTCAAGACGATAGGCAAAGAGCAGCGCCATAGCGAAGTTGAAAAAGCCGATGAGGGCCAAGATCACCAGGTATCCGTCATCGGCGGATATCGTCGAGGCGATAGCCACCAAGAGGACACTGACCGGTCCGTAGAGCAGGGCGAAGGTGCGCTTGCGTTCAGCGGTAGCGTCGGTCAGGCGCCGCTGCCCCTTAAAGTAGGTGCGCACCATCTCCTTGACCTTAGTCATCGAGGCGGCAAGCTTGCCCTTCTCCAGTTGTTTGAGCGTCACCGTCGTCCCGTCGCCGGCAGCGAAGAAGTCGACAAAGAGCTTGTTCTCATGAGCGGGAGCGCCGACCAGGTCAGCGTTCTTGGTGAAGATGAACTCGCGCTTTCCACGCTCCTCGATGGTCAGGTAGCCTTTGTCTGCCCAGTAGAAGAGCATGCTGGTCAGGTCCTTGTTGTCCACCACCCCGTCGGCGAGGTAGCCGACTTCCAGAGGGCTGAGGCCAGTGGGCGCCTCATAGCGCACCACCGCCACGAACACCTCCTCGCGCCCATAGCGGCTAAAGAGGGTGAGGGCGTGAAAGATCATCAGGGCGATGAGGGCCAGAGAGCCTACTGTCAGGGCGATGGTGTAGTCGACGAAGGGGGTGACCTCGCTGAAGTACCCCTCATCCATCTCAACTCGAAGGGTCAGCGCCTCACCGGCTTTCAGATCATGGGCAGCGCCGCTGATCGTCCGCCCATCGGCGCTGATCTCATACGTGCCGCGCTGGGCGGTCGAGCCGTAGCGTCCACCGGTGAGAAAGACCCGGTTGGCCTCGATCGGGCGGGGAAACGTGACTGTGAAGGTACACTCCTTGATCGGAGCCTGCCACCCCTCACCGACGAGGTTGAAGTAGAGCTCGTCGTATTCAGGGTTGCGGTCATCTCCGATACGATACGTATAGGAGAGGCGATACTCCTTCAGGCCACTGACCAGCGTATCGGCCGAGCCGAGGCGGAAGGTGACCCACCCACTGGAGGTCGAGTCTTGTGCGATAGGCTCACTGCTGGCCAGGTTCTCCACTCGGGTCTTCACCGACCCGAACTTGACCGGGATCTCACGAAAGATGCCATGGCGCGGGACAAAGAAGTTGGCGACGATTCGCTCCTGGATATCATAGCTATTGTCCAAGCTGATATCCATGTGCAGGTCATAGTGCTCAAAGACGTACTCCTGAGCCCCAAGGCCAGCCAACACCAAACAAAGGAGCAACACGCACAGCAGTGATTTTCGCATCAGAATTTGACCTCGACGCGTGAACGCGCCTCCTCCTCGATGACCAGGTACTCCTTCTTCGGGAAGTTGAGGATCTTGGCGACCACCGACGAGGGGAAGAGCTCGATGAGGGTATTGATCTGCTTGATGACGGCGTTGTAGTACTTGCGGGCTCCGAGCAGCTGCTCCTCAATCTTCTGCAATTGCCGCTGCAGGTCAAGAAAGCCTTGGTTGGCTTTCAGATCAGGGTAGGACTCGCTGAGGGCAAAGAGAGAACGTAGCGTCGAGGAGAACGCCTTGTCCGCCTCGTCGCGTGCCTCGAGTGTCGGGGCGCTGACAGCCTTGTTGCGTGCCTCGATGACGGCAGTGAGCGTCTTCTGCTCGTGTTGGGCGTACCCTTTGACCGTCTCCACCAGGTTGGGAACCAGGTCGTAGCGCTGCTTGAGGTGCGCATCAAGGGCCGAGGCGGCTTCCTCGGCTGCGTTCTTCAGCCGTACGTACTTATTGTTGATTCCGACCACATAGAGGGCCAGCACCACCAGTGCCGCAATGATAATGTAAACTGTCATGCTCCATACCTCCTGACAAGCGTCACTGTCAGCATGATACACCCTCCTGTGTCGGTCAAGTATGGAAGGATATGAACCATCGCTTCTTGCATTCGCCTGCATTGTACTGTATCTTTATTCGTGTTAATCGCATAAATATTCACATTAGGAGATATAGGCCATGAGGGAACGACACAATCGACTTGCTGTTGTCAAGGAGTTGATCAAAAACAACCGGATCGACAACCAGGACATGCTGCTCGAGATGCTCAGGGTCGAAGGGTACAGCGTTACCCAGGCGACCTTGTCACGAGACCTGAAGATGTTGAAAGTGGGCAAGATCAGCGACGGCTGGTCGGGGTACTACTATAGCCTGCCTGACAGTGATTTGATCAGCGAGTCGGAGAAAAGCTATATCCAGGATGTACGGCGAGGCATCCTATCAATTGAGTTCAGTGGCAACTTCGGTGTCATCAAAACGCGGCCCGGACACGCCAATTCAGTGGGAATCGCCCTGGACATCCTAGCCATCCCCGAGATCCTCGGCACCCTTGCCGGCGATGACACGATCTTCATCATCTTGCGCGAGGGGATGAGCAAGGAGGACCTGCAGGAGAGCTTCAAGACCCGGATCCCGGACATCGAGGAGTAGACTATGAATTACAAGAACCTTGACCGCCTACAGTCCTATGAACAGCTGAAGAGCCTTGGGCCCGCCTCCATCAAGGCGCTGCTAAACGCCGAGCGCGTCGCATCCTCGTGGGTCGAGGCCGGCTCTTCACTACGCTTCAACTGGGCCGCTTTGCCGATCGAAGACAAGCACCTTGAGGTGCTGCAGACGCTCAGCGACGAGGCCTTTCTGATTGACAAGTACCGCGCCCTCGTCAATGGGGCGGTGATGAATACCGCAGAAAAGCGCCACGTGCTCCACCACCTCGCCCGTGGCCAAGTCGGCGATCCGGTCATCGTCGACGGAGAGGACAAAGGCGCCTTCTACCGCGCAGAGCTCACGAAGATCGAATCGTTCAGCGCCCAGGTGCGCAGTGGGCAAGTCACCGGCTCGACGGGCAAGCGCTTTACGACGGTGGTGCAGATCGGTATCGGTGGCAGTGACCTCGGCCCCCGGGCCCTCTACCTCGCCCTCAAGGGGTGGGCCGCACACGAGGGCCTTGCCACCCTCGACGCCCACTTCATCAGCAATGTCGATCCCGATGACGCATCTGCGACCCTTAGCACCATCAACTTGGAAGAGACGCTCTTCGTCCTTGTCTCCAAGAGCGGCACGACGCTGGAGACACTGACCAACCAGCTCTTCGTCACCGAAGCGATGGTCAGCGCTGGCCTGGATCCAAGCGCCCACATCGTGGCGGTGACCAGCAAGAGCAGTCCGTTGGCCAACAGCCGCGAAGTCCGCCAAGCCTTCTTCATCGACGATTACATCGGCGGGCGATACAGCGCCACCAGCGCAGTGGGCGGGGTCGTCCTCTCGATCGCCTATGGCTTTGAGACCTTCTCTGCCTTGCTGGACGGAGCCCACCGAGCCGATTTGCAGGCACTGAAGCCCTCCATCACGGAGAACGCGGCCCTGCTCGATGCCTTGGTAGGGGTCTATTTGAGAAACGTCCTTCTCTTTCCGTCGACGGCGATCCTCCCCTATTCGCAGGCCCTCAGTCGCTTCAGCGCGCATCTACAGCAGCTGGATATGGAGAGCAACGGCAAGAGCGTCAACCGTGACGGCGAGCCGATCGCCTACCCCACCGGTCCGGTCATCTTCGGAGAGCCGGGGACCAATGGCCAGCACTCCTTCTATCAGCTGCTGCACCAGGGCACCGATATCGTCTTGCTGCAGTTCATCGGATTTCTACACTCCCAGTACGGCCAGGATGTGACTGTCGAGGGTTCGACGAGCCAAGAGAAGCTCAACGCAAACCTCGTCGCCCAGATCGTCGCCTTTGGTCGGGGCAAGGAGGACGCGAACGCCAACAAGCGCTTTGGGGGCAACCGCCCCTCAAGCCTGCTGTTTGCAGAGCGTCTCACCCCGCAGGTCCTCGGCGCGCTGCTTGCCCACTACGAGAACAAGGTGATGTTCCAGGGGTTTGTATGGAACATCAACAGCTTCGACCAGGAAGGGGTACAACTCGGCAAGGTTTTGGCCAGCAGCGTGCTGGATGGCAGCAAAGGAGATGCGACGCTCAAAGCGTGGGCATCGATCTTCTCGCTGTAGACCAAATGCGATGGCAACAGACGGGGCCTGGTGCACTGCATCGGGCCCCGTACTGTGCAATCAACACATAAGTACACAAACAACCATCCTTTGGGCCCGTTTTCAGGTTGTCCCCCCTTCAAAACTTCACTACTATTGAGCAGTATCCACCGATGTATAGGAATTCAGCATAGATGTTTCGTGAACTAAGAAAACAAACCACCGGGACCATTGTCCCCACCATCTTGACGATGAGCTTTGTCATTCTCGAGGTGGCCATGGACGTGACCATCCCGTATCTGATGGCCCACTTGTTGGACCGGGGGATCAGCAGTGGCAATATGGGTGAGATCTATCGGTGGGGGGCGATCCTTCTTGCCTGTTCAGCCCTGGCGCTGACACTGGGGGTGCTCAGTGGCCACTACGCCGCCCTTGCATCGACGAAGTTTGCCAAGAATGTACGGGCCAGCCTCTTTGCCAAGATCCAAAGCTTCTCCTTCTCCAACATCGATGCCTTCTCCACCGCAAGTCTGGTCACGCGCATGACCGCTGATGTAACCAACGTGCAACGCGCCTACCAGATGCTGACGCGGATCGCCGTGCGTAGCCCCGCCATGCTGACGTTCGCCTTCTTCATGGCCCTGAAGCTCAACTCGACGCTCTCATTGGTCTATATCATCTCCATCCCGGTGCTTGCCATCGGCCTCTTCGTGTTGATCAGAAGCGTCTATCCACTCTTTGGCAAGGTGTTCAAGACCTACGACCGGCTCAACCTTGTCGTCCAGGAGAATATCCGCGGCATCAGGGTGGTAAAGTCTTTCGTACGCGAAGAGTTTGAAGAGCAGAAGTTCAATGAGGTCAGTGACTCGATCTACCAGGACTTCTCCAAGGCTGAGAAGACCATCGCCTTGAACAGCCCGCTGATGCAGTCGACGATGTATTTCAGCCTCATCGCCATCTCCTTCATCGCAGCACGCCTCATCGTGGCCGATCGGATGACCACCGGCCAATTGATGAGCTTTGTCTCCTACACCTCCCAGATCTTGATGAGCCTGATGATGCTCTCGATGGTCATCGTCATGTTGACCATCAGCCGCGCATCGGCGGTCCGAATCGAGGAAGTGCTGGCACAGACAAGCGACATCGACGAGAACAAAACGGGCATCACCACCATCAAAGACGGCTCGGTCAGCTTTGAGAACGTCTCCTTCAGCTACACCAAGGACAAAGAAGCCTGTGTGCTGAAGAACATCAACCTCACCATCGAAAGCGGGCAGACCGTCGGAATCCTCGGCTCGACAGGCAGCGGCAAGAGCTCGCTGGTTCACCTGATCGCCCGCCTCTACGACACCACTGAGGGGGTGGTAAAGGTCGGAGGCGTCGATGTGCGGCAGTACCAGACCAAGGCGCTGCGCCAGGGGGTTGGGATGGTGCTACAAAAGAGCGTGCTCTTTGGCGGCACCATCGCCGAGAACCTGCGGTGGGGGAACAGCGAGGCCAGTGACGAAGAGTTGGTCTGGGCAGCCTCCATCGCCCAGGCACACCGCTTCATCGAAAGCTTCCCTGACGGCTACGAGAGTCGCATCGAGCAGGATGGGGCCAACGTCAGCGGCGGCCAGCGCCAGCGCCTGTCGATCGCCCGGGCACTGCTCAAGAGGCCTCCCATCCTGATCCTCGATGACTCCACCAGCGCCGTTGACACGAAGACCGACGCCAAGATCCAGGCAGCGCTGAAGAGTGAGCTCTCCGCTTCGACGAAGATCATCATCGCCCAGCGCGTCAGCTCGGTCATCGATGCCGACCAGATCATCATCCTCGATGACGGGCAGATCCACGCAACCGGGACACATCAGCAGTTGCTTGAGCATTGCACTCGCTACCAAGAGCTCTATGCGAGCCAGGGACACAGGGAGGCGTTGGTATGACCGGACCCCAAATGGGACGTGGCGGTGGGCGAGCCTTCCCCTCCAAGATGCCCAAGCTCGATAAGAAGACCTTCGGCCGCCTCATGGCCCTCATCTGGAGCGAACACAAAGTGCGCTTGGTGGTCGTCGTGGTTTCTATCCTGGCCAGCAGCCTCGCCTCTGTAGCAGGCTCTGTCTTCCTGCGGATCCTCATCGATTCATACATCACTCCGATGGCGGCGCAAGGCGGCGCAGCTTCCTTCAAAGCCCTGATCGAGGCTCTGATGAAGATGGCCTTGATCTACGCCTGTGGCGTGATTGCCACCTATACCTACAATCGCCTGATGGTCACCGTCTCACAACGGACCTTGAAGTCGATCCGTGATACGATGTTCGCCCACATGCAGAGCCTTCCCATCAAGTACTTCGATACCCGTGAACATGGCGATTTGATGAGCCTCTACACCAATGACACCGATACGCTGCGCCAGATGGTCACCCAATCGATTCCGAACTTCATCAGCTCGATCGTCACCGTCATCGCCATCTTCATCGCCATGGTCGTCACCAGCTGGCACCTTACCCTCGTCGTCCTGCTCTCCCTTACTTCGATGCTCTTCATCACCAGAGGCATCGCACGCAAAAGTGGGCAGCACTTCATGGCCCAACAGAAGGCGATCGGGGCGGCAAATGGATATATCGAGGAGTTGGTCAATGCCCAGAAGGTCGTACAGACCTTCACGTACGAAGAGCGGGCGATCGAGCGCTTTGCAGGTTTGAACGACGAGCTCTTTGAGAATGCCTTCAACGCAAACCGCTATGCCAACATCCTCATGCCGATCATGGGCAACATCAGCTACATCCAGTACGTGGTGGTCGCCATCGTCGGTGGCACGCTCGCCCTCAGTGGGCTGGCCCCCCTGACCCTTGGCGCCATCGCCTCGTTCCTCCAGCTCTCAAGGACCATCAATATGCCGATCAACCAGATGGCCCAACAGCTCAATGCCGTGGCAATGGCACTGGCTGGGACCCGCAGGATCTTCGACCTTCTGGATGCAGAGAGTGAGGCAGACAGCGGCCACATCACCCTCACCCACGCTACGCGTGCAGAGGATGGGTCGCTGCTGCCTACCTGCGACTCCTCGACCTGCGTCTGGGCTTGGCACGATGAGCAGAAGGGAACACTCACCCCGCTATCCGGCCACGTCCGCCTCATCGATGTCGACTTTGGCTATTCCGATGAGAAGTTGGTGCTCAAAGATGTCTCCATCGATGCACAACCGGGCAAGAAGATCGCGCTGGTGGGACCCACCGGGGCGGGCAAGACGACGATCACCAATTTGATCAACCGCTTCTACGACCTCGCCGATGGTAAGATCCGCTACGATGGGATCAACATCAACCGCATCAAGAAGGGCGAGCTACGCAGAAGCCTCGGCGTCGTGTTGCAGGATGTCCACCTCTTCAGTGATACGGTCATGGAGAATATCCGCTACGGGCGCCTGGATGCCACCGACGATGAGGTCATCGAGGCTGCCAAGATGGCCAACGCCGACTTCTTCATCTCCCATCTGCCACAAGGCTACCAGACCGAGCTTGCCGCTAGCGGCAACTCCCTCTCCCAGGGTCAGCGCCAGCTCATCTCAATCGCCCGGGCCATCGTGGCAAACCCACCGGTTTTGGTCCTCGATGAAGCGACCAGCTCCATCGATACCTACACCGAGGCGGTAGTGCAACAGGGCATGGATGCCCTGATGGCCGGACGCACGGTCTTCGTCATCGCCCACCGACTTTCGACGATCCGCAATGCCGACACGATCATGGTCCTCGATGATGGGACTGTCATCGAGGCGGGGACCCATGAGCAGCTGATGGAGAGGCAGGGCCAGTATTGGCGCCTCTACACAGGAGTCTTCGAGCTGGAGTGAGTGACCAGGACAATACCGGCTACCACCAGCGGCAACGAGAGCAGGTATTCGACCTTCAACACCGATTCAGAGAGGAAGAGCGCTGACAGCAGCGTTCCACTGACTGGGATCAAAAAGTTGAAGATTGTGATGGAGCTGACCTTGTTGTGCTTCAGTAGCAGGGTCCACAGCGAAAACGCGACGGCACTGAGCGCTGCAAGGTAGGCCAGAAGCACATAACCGCCTACGTTGCTCTGGGGAAATGGCGAGCCCATCACCAAGCCGATGACCAACAGGATGAGCCCGCCGAAAAAGAGCTGGAGGGCAGTCATCAAGACCGGATCTACCCGGCCACTCAAGCGTTTGCTGAAGAGAGCGCTAAAGCTATGCAAAAAGGCCGCGATGAGGATGAACCCCTCTCCTTTGAGGGCAAAGGAGAGACCAAGTGTGCCGTCGAGATTCACCAATATCACCGCAGCAAATCCCAACAGAATACCAAGTGCCTTCTTCAGCGTCACTTTATCATTGGTATAGGCAAAATGGGCAAGAAGCGCAGCAAAGAAAACCGTCGATGAATTGAGGATTGAACTTTTGGCCCCACTGGTGTAGGAGACACCGATATAGAAGAAGGTGTAGTGAATCGTCGTCTGCAGCAGTGCCAGCACCCCGATCTTCCCCCAATCCGCTCTCTCCAATGACCGTAGCGGTTGTTTTGCGCCGCGCTGCATGGCACGGAAGAGGAAGACCAACAGACCGCTCAATGCAAAGCGCAGGCCCGCGAAGGCCATC
Source organism: Spirochaetales bacterium Spiro_03 (assembly GCA_001603105.1). GTDB lineage: Bacteria > Spirochaetota > Spirochaetia > Sphaerochaetales > Sphaerochaetaceae > Sphaerochaeta. The sequence continues at coordinate 1,189 of LVBE01000006.1, read as the reverse complement.
TTTGCTGCAGTATCGTCAGCGCCTACGGAAAAGAAGAGGTAGCCTTGCTTGATGGCAGGGTATGCGCTGCCCCAGAGAACGGCGCAGAAACTGGCTAACAGGGCCGCAACCAGCGGCTTGGAGAGAAGAGATTTCTTTGCTTCCATCTAGAGATGCTCCTTGCAAAAGAGGTAGTAGTCTTCGAGGCTGCCCCGTCTGAAGGGCGTAAGATCACGATCATGGCGGTTGATGAGACAGTCGGTGACCAGGTACGTGTCGATCCCGAGCACCTGAACCACCATATCTTCTTCTACATCGTTTCCCACCATCATGCACTGGTCGGCTGACCGTCCTGCCTCTTCGAGGATCGAGCGGTAGTAGCCTAGGTGGGGCTTGGTGTAACGGCAGGTTTCATAGGTGGTGATCTGGGAAAAGAGCGATGGATCCAAGCCGGCCCATGCAATACGGGCGAGAGTCGCTTGGCGGGGAAAGAGCGGCGATGTGGCAAGGATGAGCTCATAGCCGCGCCTGTGCAGATAAGAGAGAATCTGAGCTGAGAGCGCACTAGGTCGGCTGACTACCTTCAACTGCTGAAACTGATGGTCATAGAAGGGGGCGAAGCGCTGGTTGAACTGGTCACTATCGATCTGGCTCTCTTGACTGAACACACGGTCAAATCGCCCTTTGTTGGTGGATGAGCCATCATTGTTCATCATCGCCATAAAGCCTGCCATCAGAGCACTGGATGTCCGCTCGGCATCATAGCCGAGAGATGCGCAGTGTTGACCAAAGAGCTCGAAATAGCGCGTGGCAAACTGATCTTGATCCATCGGCAGCAGCGTGCCATCGAGATCAAAGAGGATGGTGGTGATGGAATCAAAACTCATTGCCCGATAGTAGGATATTTGTTCAGAGAGGGTCAACCGAAACAAAATCATTCAGATGCTTACTAGTCTACTAGCACGATTGCAGGAGTCATCAGACCATGTTCAATTATCTGATAATCATCGGTATTGCTCTCTTTGTATGGGAAAAAGCTTGATAGCTTGATCATTCAAGACTGTTTGGACAGCATATTCAGTAAGCTTCAATAGACAGTGATTTGAAGCGTATTCTCTCCAACGGGAACAGCCTTGGTAACCTCATGTTCCTCAATCTCTGGCCATTGGGCGTCGTATACCACGCCGTTTGCTGTGCAGCTCAACATACC